>NZ_LFJB01000061.1:0-16496 GCF_006658625.1 Bradyrhizobium sp. UNPF46 | reverse complement strand
GCCCGCCATATTAAGGATATTCCGCGCCCGGAGGCATGTTCCCCCCGGGTGCCAATACGTCGTATATTGGGCCTCCAGTAGCCCGGTCCTCTCATCACCAATGTCCGCCGAATTGACGCCGATCCCTGAGAAAAAGCGAATCTTCTCGCTCTCCATCGGCCAGCTCACCTTCGGCAGCTTCCTGTTGGTGCTGGCCGTGATCATCGTCACCTCGACTGCGAGCGTGATCGCGATCCGGCACATCGACACGACCTTCGCCGAATTGCAACGGCTCCAGAGCGTGGGCGACCTCGCCGAGGACATCGACCGCCGCATGAACGAATTGCGCCTCGCCGCGCGCGACTTCGTCACCGATCCCGGCGCCGGCATCCAGTTCAAGCAGGTCGGGGAAGCGGCCTCGACGCTCAGCGACATCCTGAAGAAGACCCGCATCGAGCTCGCACCCGAGCAGCAGGACATGATCGACGGGGTCACCGAGCGGCTCGCGACCTATCGTACAGGCCTGGAGCGGATCTCCACCCTGATCGACCGCCGCGCCCAGCTGCTCGCCGGCCTGCCGCCGCTGCGCGACCAGTTCGACAGGGCCGTCGCCGGCGCCGCCGACCGCGAGCTGGCCTCGCGCCTGTCGGAGGCGCAGAGCCGCATCGCGCTCGGACTGCTCGCGCGCAATCCGTCCGCGGCCGAGCAGGCCGCCCAGAGCATGCGGGCGCTGAACATCGGCGATAGCTCCCTGAGGTCGGCGGTGAACGATTACGCCGAGGCCATCATGGCCGTGGCCGTCCGCGAGCGGCAGATCGCCGACATCGACCGCGAGGTGCTGGGCACCGAGGGCCGGCTGATCGGCCGCGTCACCGAATTGCTACGCGAGGTCAGCGACCGGCGCGGCCATGTGCTGTCGCGCGACTTCGCCCGGACGCTGACGGAGGCGCGATGGCAGAGCATCGTGCTCGGCAGCATCGGCGTCCTGATCGGCATCGGCGCGGCCTTGTTCGTGGTGCGCAGGACCGTCCGTCCGCTCGCCCAGATCGCACGCTCCATCCGCGCGCTCGCGGCAGGCCGGAAAGACACCTCGATCCCGTCGGCCGACCTCGACAACGAGATCGGCGACATCGCGCGGGCCGCCGAAGTGTTCCGCCGCGCGCTGGAGGAAGCCGACACGGCGCGCGAGGCGGCGGTGCGCGCACTCACCGAGCAGCGCCTGGCTGAGGAAAGCTACCGCAAGCTGTTCGAGGGCTCGATCGACGGCATCTACGTGACGACGCCGGCCGGCGATCTCCTCAACGCCAATCCGGCGCTGGCGCGGATGATGGGCTATGACAGCCCGCAGCAGCTGATCGACAGCATCAACGACATCGCGCACACCATCTACGTCCATCCCGAGGCGCGCGCCGAATACCAGCGGCTGATGGCGCGCGACGGCATGGTGCGCGAGTTCGAGTACCAGGTGCGCCAGCGCAGCGGCGACATTCTCTGGCTGTCCGACAGCGCCACCGGCGTGCGGGACGATGCCGGCAACATCGTTCGCTACGAAGGCACACTGCGCGATATCACCGACCAGAAGCGGGCGGAAGACGCCATCGCCGAAGGCCGTCGCCTGCTTCAACAGGTCATCGACACCGTGCCCGCGGTGATCAACGTCAAGGACCGCGACCTGCGCTATGTGCTGATGAACCGCTACATGGCCGGCATCTTCGGCATCGAGCCCGGTGACGCGCTCGGCCGCACCACGGCCGACCTGATGTCGCGCTATGGCGCGGCCAAGACCGACGAGAACGACAAGCGTGTCCTCAAGCTGCGCAAGGGGCTCGGCTTCTACGAGGAGGAGTACAAGGACGCCTCCGGCAACATGCGGCAATGGCTGGTCAACAAGCTGCCGCTGCTCGATGCCGAGGGCGAGATCGAGCGGATCGTCACCGTCGCGCTCGACATCGGCGAGCGCAAGCGCGGCGAGCAGGAGATGCGCAAAGCCAAGGAATCGGCCGAGACCGCGCTGCGCAACCTGCGCGAGACCCAGGCCTCGCTGATCGAGGCCGAGAAGCTGGCCGCGCTCGGGCGGCTGGTCGCCGGCGTCGCGCACGAGGTCAACAATCCCGTCGGCATCAGCCTCACGGTCGCCTCCGCGCTCGAGCGCAAGACCGCGATGTTCACCGCCGAGGTCGAGCGCGGTGAGCTCCGCCGCTCCACGCTCAACGACTTCCTCGCCACCAGCCGCGACGCATCCTCGCAGCTCGTCTCCAACCTCAACCGCGCCGCCGAGCTGATCCAGTCGTTCAAGCAGGTCGCCGCCGACCGCAACTATTCGGACCAGCGTACTTTCGATCTCGGCGACCTCACCGAGCAGGTGGTGATGAGTCTGCGACCGGGCCTGCGCAAGCACAATCTGACGCTCAACGTCGAGTGCCAGCCGGATCTGACCATGAACAGTTATCCCGGTCCGTACGGCCAGGTGCTGACCAATCTGTTTCTCAATTCGGTGGCGCACGCCTTCCCGGACGGCCGGCCGGGGACGATCGACATCCAGGTGCGCGAGTCCGGCAAGGACAATGTCGAGATCCTGTTCTCCGACAATGGCTGCGGCATGTCGCTCGACGTTCGCCGCCGCGCCTTCGATCCATTCTTCACGACACGGCGCGACCAGGGCGGCACCGGCCTCGGCCTGCACATCGTCTACAGCATCGTCACCAACCGGCTCGGCGGGCGGCTCGATCTCGATTCTGAACCGGGTGGCGGCACGCGCATCCAGATCATCCTGCCGCGCGTGGCGCCGCTCGAGCAGGCCGCAGAATAGCTAGTCCGCCTCGGCGAGCTTGTGCAGCGTGGCGCCGAAAATCAGGCTGGCCTTGCCGACCAGCGCCGTGCCGGTCATCTCCGCGCGCGTGTCCGTGTAGGTGCCGCTGACGCCGATGCCGACTGGGGCCGGGCCGCCGAACAGCGGATTGTCGTCGCCCCGCGGCGAGGTGTGCCGCTGCACCAGCACCTCGCCTTTGAAGGTGGTGTCGTCCTTCACCACGTAGCTGCCAGTGTAATAGAGGTAGGCATCGCCGCCAAGAATCTTGCCGTCGCGAAAAAGAATCACACCGCTGCCCTTGCCGACTCGACCATCGAGCAGGGTCACGTGAATCGAATAGAGGCCGTTCTTCATAACGTCCCACAGGCCGGCCGCCATCGCCCAATGGCGTAACCGGTCCGGCTTTTATGCCAAAGCGTATCGCCTCGCGCAACGCGGCAGTTTGCCGGCTGGCCGCGGGAAGTTGCCGCCGCGAGCCGTAGTTGTCCCGGCTTGTGAGTGACGCCCTCATGACGGCTTGATAGCGGGGCGAGGCCGGTCGTTGCGAATCAGGTTTGGCCCGCGAAATGCATAACACCTGTTGCACTGGCCGCGGGGTGCTGGAGCAAGACGATGAGCAACTGGATCGATTCCGGCGGCGATGAGCCGCGTCTGTACAGTGTGCGTCCCGCGAATTGCAAAAGCGAAAGACGGCGCTCCGGCAGCGTGACACGCTGGCGAAGCGTGACGAGACTGGGAGTAGCCTTGGCCTTGGTTGCTCTCACAGTCCCGTTCGGCCAAGCGCGCGATCGCGGCCAGTTCGCCAACACCAATGCGGATTTGAAAGCCTGGTTCGACGGCCTGCGCAGCGGCAAGGGGCCATGCTGCTCCGATGCCGACGGCTCGGCACTCTCGGATACCGACTGGGACAGCAAGGACGGGCACTATCGCGTCCGCCTGCCGCGTTATGCCTCCGGGCTCGAAGGGCAGCCGCAGGAGCTCGTCTGGGTCGACGTCCCAGCGGACGCCGTGATCTCAGAGCCGAACCGCGTGGGGCGCACCATGGTGTGGCCGATCTACGGCTACATGGGTGTCACCATCCGCTGCTTTATGCCCGGTAGCATGACGTAGCCGCGCTCGCCGGCATGGCCGGTGAGGCTCACGCCGCCTCAGGCATATTTCTTGTCGCGATCGAGCAACTCGATGGAGATGCCTTCGGGGCCGCGGATGAAGCAGATGCGCACGCCGGGTCGGATCGTGGTCGGCTCGCGCGTGAAGGTGACGCCCTTGGCCTTGATCTCGGCCGCGACGGCATCGATGTCCTTCACCGTCAGGCCAAAATGGTCGAGACCCTGATGCGGGTGCGGAGGCGGCGGGTTGACGGCGCTGTCGCCCTCGAGCGGCGCGATGAAGATCCTGGCGCCGCCGAGGTTCACGTCGATCCGTCCCGGCGCGCGGACGACCTCGCCACCGAGGATGTCCTGCAGCCAGGCCGCGGTCGCCTCCGGATCGGGGCTGCGCAGATGGACGTGATCCCAAGTGACGGCGATTGGCATTTCATGGTCTCCCAACGGGGCTGGATGTTGCAGCGCATGTTAGCGGCCCCAACCGGTGACCGCCACCGCCCGCGCCGATTCGCAACTGCGCGGGAACCTTAGGTCGTCTTCCGGATTGAAGTAAGATGCAGCCGAGTCCGTCGTCCGACGTTGCTTCGGCCGCTATCGGTGATGTCATGAACGCGAGGCTTGACCGGATCGGGGTGGGGCGTTTCGCCGGAACAGGTGAGCGACTGGCAGCCGCGACGATTGCGAGCGTGTCGTTTGGCCGAAGTCTGCTCTGGCTGCTGGCAGCCAGCATCGTCGGATGTGGTGTCTGGATGCTGTTGCCGCTCTCCAAAGGCAGCAGTGCCGAGCCGGCGAGGGCGGAGCTGGCGGTTGTCGAGACCGCGCCTTCGGGCGATACGGCAGCGGCGATCTCTTCGGCCTCCGAAGCGCAGGTGCCGGCCATGGCGGAGCTCCGTCGCTTGCGGATTTCATCGCAGACCTGGCGCCGCGGCGGCCTCGGCTCAAAAGCCCTGGTGACGTTTACCCTGCGAAACGACAACGACTATGCCGTAAAGGATGTCGAGATCGTCTGCGCCTTCGCACGGCGCGACGGCAGTCATCTCACCGATCGCAGTCGCGTGCTGGCGGATTCGGTCGCCTTGAAGAGCCGCAAGACCTTTGCGCGGATACCAGTCGGCTTCGTCAACGTGAACGCCGACCAGGCGAAATGTTCGCTGGTGGCTGCGCGCCGCGCGTAAAGGCGGCCTGTTCCGGTAGCGGAAAAGTTACTCTCCGTAACCCTTGGCCAAAAAACCTCGCATCGCCATTTGAACCGAACGGCTGGGCTGGGAACCAATTAAGAGATCGCCTGTTGAGGCGAAGAGCCCACGCGGGGATGCGGGGGGCGGAGCGCGGTCCATGCCCATCTTTCGGTATTTCCTCTTTGTCGGTGGAGCTTTGCTCGCACTGCTTTTCGCGGCGGACTACAGTCTGCCATCGCAGCCGGTTGCGCGGGCCGTTGCCACCGCAGGCAATGATCAGCCGCTGATCCGGATCCGCTCCGACCGCCATCTGCCTGAGCGTGTCGTGATCGATACCACCCAGCCCACGATCGTCCCGCCTGCAGTGAAGACCGCCGCCGTCGCACCACAGCCGCCGGTTCAGGACAGCACGTCGGCAGCGCTCGCCGAGATGTCGGCGAAGGCGCGGGTGCGCGAGACATTCGCCCAGTTCACGCCGGACCCGAAAGAGGTCGCCAGGAAGGGCGACGGCAAGTTGCAGGCGCAGGCCCAGCCGACCCAGGCGCAGACGCCCGCGGCTTCGCCGCAGGCTCAGCCCAGGCGCAAGGTCGTGAGGGCGCATCCGGCCCCGCAGCCGGGCCGGCCGATGATGCTGGTCGCCCAGCAGCCGCATTTCGGGCTCTTCAACACGACCTGGTGACAGCGCCTTCGATCCGCCTCGAACACGGTGGGGAGGGCTTTTTATTGGTCGGCCGCTCTGCTAATCGAACCCATCCGAGGACCGTCCGGCCTGCTGGCTCGCCAGCAGGGGCGTCGGATACGTCTCGGTTGATGGCCCGGTGTCCGGGCCAGGGCGCTCGTAGCTCAGCTGGATAGAGCATCGGATTTCGATTCCGAGGGTCGGAGGTTCGAATCCTTCCGAGCGCGCCAGCCTCCTTGTTCGAGATATGTTCCGAATTGTCGCTGATGCGGGGGGCCCCCCCTTGCAAGGCCGTGCGCGTCCGTCAGCCTGCCCGAAAACCGCCTTGCCGCCCGCGCGCCAGCGTGTCGGAGGGCGCCTCGTGGAAGATCGCACGGTAGGCCGCGGCAAACTCG
The DNA here is from genome assembly GCF_006658625.1 of Bradyrhizobium sp. UNPF46. NCBI lineage: Bacteria > Pseudomonadati > Pseudomonadota > Alphaproteobacteria > Hyphomicrobiales > Nitrobacteraceae > Bradyrhizobium > Bradyrhizobium sp. UNPF46. The sequence continues at coordinate 10,350 of NZ_LFJB01000061.1, read as the reverse complement.
CCCATGTGATGGAAGCCCTGCGCTCGCGCGCATGTGGCGACAGTGGCGCCGCCACCCCTGAGCAGGCGGGCGCGGGTCGCCCACAGCCTCTTGAGGCGAATATACTGGTGCAGGCTCATGCCCCGCACCTTGCTGACCGCGCCGCCGAGCGTCCGGATCGAGACGCCGAACTCGCCGGCGAGATCGGCGGTATAGATCGGCGTGGTCGGATGGGCTGAAACGTAATCGTCGATCCGCTGCACCAGCTTGATGGACCGCTCGCCCTGCATCGAGGCGGTGCGATCGGACGTCGCATCGATCCGGAACAAATCGTCGAGCGCCAGCAGCAGACCTTCCTGGAGATGGGCGGCCACCTCGGTGGTCTGGAACAGGAGCGGCTGCACCGACGCGGTTCGCAGGATGTCGAGCAGGAGCTGCCGAACGTGGAGCAGTGCGGGACGGTTGGCGACATGGGCCCGCAAATCGTCGGCGCGATCGAACCAGCCCCGGTCTTTCAGGTCGGGGGACAGGATGATCATCGCGTGATGATTGGTCTGGGGCTCGACGAAATGGCATTCTTCGGTGCCGCGGAGCGTCACGAAGAAACGCGCGTCGAGATCCAGGCCCTTGAAGTTGACCTGCAGATCGTCGGTCATGGACAGCAGCACCATGCCGCCCGGCATCCGGTAAGCGGTGTCCAGGATGCGCGCGAACGATCGCATCACGATGATACGGCACGCCGGCAGGGAGACGATGGCTCGGGCCGCGGCGAAGTTCGGGACGTCGAGCGGGATGCTTCTCGCATCCTCCATCGACTCGATCGGTCGAAACGCATCGACGTCGGCAAAGCCGATCAGTTGAAGCGCGGAGGATGGAGCGAGGGCGTCGAACAGCATGGATCTGGCCGGCTACTGAAATGTGACAATCAAATGAACGTCGATGTACCGCCATCAATGACGAAACATCGCCTTGCAGTAAATCGAATTTCAGGCCGTAGTATTGCGGACATCATGCCATGACGTCCGTCAGATCGATGCCGTCGTCAACGAGCTCGGCTCATCGGTTGGCCGGAGGCGCGGTCGATGAAACGCGGCGCGCGCCGAGAGGACAAGCAAAGGACGCAAGGCCCCATCCTTCTCGCGAGGCTGCTTCTCCAAATGCGTCTGCACGTGCATGCCCGTCTGAGAGCATCGAGAACGATCAACTCGGCATTGCCCTAGAATGACGGTGTAACCGGATCTCATCCTTGATCTAGATCAGTCTCGATCCAGTCTTGGCATCGCGCCAAGTCGGCAACGGTCGCGCGAGATATCATTTCGCAAAAGCGAAGGGGCCCGGAGGGCCCCTTCAGACGTCACCATCGGCGATAGCCGTAGTAGCCATAATAGCGGGGGCCGTAATAGCGCGGCGGCCCATAATATCGGGGGCCGTAATACGGCCGCGGCCCGTAATACCCATAATAGTTCGGGCGCCACCAGCAGCGCCCCCAGGCGTTGCAGACCATGCGCACCTGCTCGACGCCGGCGACGTCAGGTGTTGCGGGCGCGGGCGCGATAGGCATGGCGGACGCCGCCGACGATGCCGCCAGGGCACCGAACACGGCGCCGAACAGGCCTGCGGCGACGAGGCCGATCTTGCGAGTCATGATGTCTTCCTCCGCTGACGCGAACCACGATATCGGACTTGTTCTGATCAAATTGTGGCGGAACCGAAATGTAATGCTGATGAACAAATCTTCAACAATTGCGGCCAGCTAGCGGCCTTGGCTGCACGCCAATGCCGTGCCCTGGACCTTGATCCTGCGCAATTCGCAAGCGTGCCTCGGCTCTTAGTGTTGTTGGCGTGGCAGCAGCATGGGGCTCGCTGCCGGACAAGGTGAACTGGATGCGCGTGATTCCAAATCTGTCGATCTCGCCGGAGAAAGTCTTCTTCGTCATCTCGAAATCGCGCCGGTCCGACAGCGAGGCGGCCGGAGGCGGCGTCGTCCTGGAGTCCGGCGACGATGACATGAGCTATGGCCGCGGCGGACGCGGCGGGAGCACCGACCGCGCGGAGCTCGCGGGCTTCATCCGCGACCTCAATGTCGACGAGCAGATCGATCTCGTGGCGCTGACCTGGCTCGGTCGCGGCGACGGTGATCTCTCCAATTGGCGCGAATTGCGTACCCAGGCGGCGCAGGCGCACAACGAGCGCACGGCTTCCTACCTGATCGGCACGCCAATGCTCGCCGACTATCTGGAGGAGGCGATGGCGCAGTTCGGCAAGTCCTTCGAGGAGTTCGAAGAGCATCTGTGATGCCGGCCGCGGCGCGCATGAGTTTCAAGGAGAGTTGCAATGGATAAAATGAGAATCGACAAGGGCGACTGGCTGGTGGTGTGCGACGGGCGCAAGGCGCTGATTCTGGAAAACCTCGGCGACGAGATGTTTCCGAACCTGCACACCAAGGAGGTGCACGAGCAGCCCAATCCCGCGACCAGCGCGCAAGGGAGCGACGCGCCGGGGCGACTGCATGCTGCTACCGGCGGCGCCCGCAGCTCGGTCGAGCAGACCGATTGGCACGACGAGGCCGAGCGCGCCTTCCTGCGGAGCCTGGCCGGCCGGCTCGATGCCGCCGTCAGCTCCGGCGAGACCACGGCCCTGACCATGGTGGCCTCACCACGCGCCCTCGGCATGATCCGCGCCGATTATTCGGACGTCGTGCGCAAGGCGATCCAGAACGAGGTCGGCAAGGACCTCGTCAAGCTGCCGGTCTACGAGATCGAGAAGCAATTGCTGATGTCGGGCGCCGCCAAATAGGGACGCCCGGAGAGGACGCGCTGCCGGCCCTCAGTAGCAGGGGTGCCGGCGGCGGTCCTGGCCGAGATAGCCGGCCGCACTCTGGTAGCAATGGTTGGTCGACGGGCCGTCGTAAAAGGCGAAGGTGCCGGGGGTGATGCCGGGCCCGTAATTGTGCAGATAGCTGATCGGGTAGGGCAACGGATTGGCGTAAGAGCGGTGGTACCGGTGATGGCCCCGCGCCTCCGCCAGGCCAGGGGCTAGGATTGCGGCCGACAGGGCAGCAACCGCGGCTACAAGCGTCAACTTGCTCATCTCGATTCTCCGGAACCCGCGCGAATTGGTCCGCCATCTATAGCCATTTCGGTCCCCCGGGGCACCCGTCCGGCCCCCGGAAATCCGGGTCGATTGCACAGATTCCCGGGTGGGTGTGACAGAATTGCCGGAGGCGCCCTCCAGGTCTGCCCATTTTTGGCCTTTTCGGGATGCTTAACGAATTCCCCACACAAGTATGACCAAAGAGTATTCGGTTAAGAATCCTGTCGCCGGCCTTTTGGGGGCTCCTTCGAGGCCGGTGCATTCCTGAAGGCTTTCGCCGTCACCTCGCCATGCGCATCACGCTACTGAGCCTGCTGTTGCTCTGCCTCGCTGCCGTCTTGCCGGCGCGGGCCGAGCTGCATATCACCCGCGACCACGGCGGCTATGTCGAGGAATACAAGACCAAGTACAAGCGCGTCCGCGAGAAGGGCGAGCGCGTCATCATCGACGGGATCTGCAATTCGGCCTGCACGCTGGTGCTCGGCATCGTGCCGATGAACAAGATCTGCGTGACGCCGCGCGCAAGCCTGGGCTTCCACCAGGCCTACTACGACAAGGCCTTCACTTTCGGCATCAAGGTCACCAGTTCCGAGGGCACGTCCGACCTGATGTCCTACTATCCCGATACGGTGAAGGACTGGATCCGTCGCAATGGCGGGCTCACCACCGACATGAAGAAGATCAAGAACGGCGTCGAGCTCTGGAAGATCATCGACCCCTGTCCGGAAGAATGGTGAGCGGCTGAGCTGAGCCGCAACCCTCCGTCGCAGCGCAGCATCGCCCCGAAGGAAATTCGCATTGCCGCATCGCCCCCGCTGGGGCAATGAGGGCGGCAATGAATCATAATCAGGAAGCCCTGACCGCCCGCGCCGCGCCGATCCTGTTCGTGCTGCTCTGGAGCACGGGATTCATCGGCACCAAATACGTCGTCAACAACGCCGATCCCTTGACCTATCTGGCCATCCGCATGGCCATCGTCGTCGTCCTGATGGCGATCATCGCCGGCGTCGCGCGGCCGAAATGGCCCGATGGCATCGGCATCGCGCACAGCGCGGTCGCAGGCATCCTCGTCCATGGCTTCTATCTCGGCGGCACCGCGATCGCGATCGCGCATTCGATCCCGGCCGGGCTATCGGCATTGATTCCCGGGCTCCAGCCCATTTTGACCTCGACCATCGCCAACCGCTGGCTCGGCGAGCGGGTGACGCCGGTGCAATGGGCTGGGCTCCTGCTCGGCCTCGGCGGCGTGGTGATGATCCTGCACAACCGTCCCATGACCGGGGAGGCCGGGCTCGGCTGGCTCGCCTCGGTGGTTTCGCTGATCAGCATCACGCTCGGCACGCTCTATCAGCGTCGCTACTGCAACCAGATCGACTGGCGGGCCGGCAATCTCGTGCAATATGTCGCCGTCACCATCTTCTTTGCGATCGGCGCCTTCCTGTTCGAAGATCGCGTGGTGCACTGGACGCGCGAGTTCGTGCTCGCGCTCGCCTGGCTCGCGGTGGCGCTCTCGATCGGATCGATCGGGCTGCTCTACTGGCTGATCCGCCACGCCGCGGCGACCTCGGTCGCGAGCCTGTTCTATCTGGTGCCGGCCGTAACCGCGCTGATGGCTTATTTGCTGTTTGGCGAGAAGCTCGACGCGCTGGCGATGGCCGGCATGGCGATGTGTGCGGGCGCGGTGTTCGTGGTCAACCGGCGCGCCTAGGCAGACGGGGCGGCGAGGGTAGGCGTCGCCGCGCTGATCTCCGGATGCACTTGCATCCGGAGACCCGCTCTCCGCGCGCCCGATCAGCGCTTCGCCTTCTTGGCCTTCTTCTTTTTTGTCTTTGCAGTTTTCTTTGCAGTTTTCTTGGCAGCTTTTTTGGCGGCCTTCTTTGCGGTCTTCTTGGCCGCCTTCCTTGAGGATTTCTTGGCGGCCTTCTTCGAGGCCTTCTTCTTGGCTGCCTTCTTCGGCGCTACTTTCTTCGCGACCTTCTTGGCGGCTTTCCTCACCTTCTTGACGGCGGTGACCGCCGCATCCTTGGTCGCTTCGACGGCGCTGGTGATCGTTTCCATCGCCTGTTCGGTGATCGGCTTATCGTCGTCCATATCGTCCCCCGTGGTTTGATTGGAGCGATGACGATAGCGAGTTTCGAAATCGTGTCAAAGCAGCGCTCAACCTTTGCGGATCTTCGCGTAGGCAGCGAGCGCACGCTCGCGTCCCTTGGCATGTTCGACGATCGGTTGCGGATAGGTTTTGCCGAGCGTGATGCCTGCGCTCGCAAGCTCGATCGGCGTTGCCTGCCACGGCCGGTGGATCAGCTTGGCCGGCAGATCATTCAGCTCCGGCACCCAGCGCCGAACGTAGGTTCCATCCGGATCGAACTTCTCGCCCTGGAGCTGCGGATTGAACACGCGGAAATAGGGTGCAGCGTCGGCGCCGCAGCCGGCGACCCATTGCCAATTGGCGGGATTGCTGCCCGCGTCCGCGTCGACCAGCGTGTCCCAGAACCAGGCTTCGCCATCGCGCCAGTCGATCAAGAGGTGCTTGACCAGGAAGGACGCCACCACCATCCGCACCCGGTTGTGCATCACGCCGGTGTGCCAGAGCTCTCGCAGTCCGGCATCGACGATCGGATAGCCGGTGCGCCCGCGATGCCAGGCGGCGAGCGCGGCCTTATCCGACGTCCAGGGGAAGCCATCGAAGTTCGCTTGCAGGTTTTCGGTGGCGAGGTCGGGATGATCGTGCAGGAGATGGCGGCAGAACTCGCGCCAGCCGAGCTCGCTGAGGAATTTCTCGACACCCGGCCCGAGCGCGGGATCTCCGTCCGCGGCGAACCGCGCGGCGTGCCAGACCTGGCGCGGGCTGAGCTCGCCGAACCTCAGATGCGGCGACAGGCCTGAGGTGCCCTCGCGGTCCGGGCGGTCGCGGTCGCCGGCATAGCTGCGCGCGGTGTGCTTGAGGAAGTCGCGCAGCCGCGCACGAGCGGAGGCTTCGCCCGGGGTCCATGTCTCGCGCAGGCCGCCCGCCCAGTCCGGCTTGCTCGGCTCGAGCGCCCAGCTCTCCAATCGGTCGCTCGCGATCTTCGGACCCGGGCGCAGCTCTTTCGGCGCAGGCAGCGGCTTTGGCGGATCGCCAAGCGACAGCACCCGCCGCCAGAACGGCGTGAACACGCGCAAGCCTCGACCTTCCTTGTTGCGGATCGCCGAGGGCTGCACGAGGAGGTCGCCGTGGAAGCTCTGCGAGTCGACGCCGAGCTTTGCGAGGGCGGCTTCGAGCTGCCTCTCAACGGCCTGATGCGGCGCTTGCGCGATTGCATTCCAATGGACGGCGCGCGCGCCGCTTTCCCGCGCCAGGTCGGGGATGACCTCGGCTGCCGCTCCCTTGCGCAGGACGAGCGTCCCGCCACGCGCGACGATCGCGGCGCCGAGCGCGCGCAGCGATTGCGCCAGCCACCAGCGCGCTGCGGCGCCGGGCGGGCGGGCCACGCTGTCGTCGAGCACATAGAGGCAGACCACCGGCGCACCTGATGTCGCGGCGGCGTGCAGGGCGGGGTGGTCGGACAGGCGAAGGTCGTCGCGAAACCAGACGATGATGGGTGGTGCGCTTGGCGGGGGCAGGCGTGTCCTCGTTTACGATTTGGAAAGCATATGCCGCGCGCGGGGATGTGAATGGTCGTTAATGGGGCTGTAAGCGGGCTGCACTATTATGCAGGAATTACGGGAGTGGTTCCATTCATGTCCAAGTTTTCGACCGGAAAGTTGTTGCCGCAGTTCAAGCTCGGCACCAAGGCGGTTCTGTGCGCCGTGCTGCTGATCGGCGTCAATACGGCGCTTGTCCTCGGCGCCGGCTATTGGTCGCTGACGTCGGCCTTCAATGATCGCGCGCTGCGTGACATCGAGGTCAATTTGCGCACCCTGGCGCTGGCCTTCACCGAAAATGTCCCGGCCGCCAAGGTCACGATGCGGGATGGCGCGGTCGCGCGCGCCGAGATCCCCAGGATGCCCGAATTCACGGACCACGCCATCGTCGATCGCGCGGTGTCCTATGTTGGCGGCAATGCGACCCTGTTCGTGTTCGACGATGCCAGCGGCCAGTTCGTCCGCCGCTCCACCAACGTGAAGAAGGAAAACGGCGACCGCGCCGTCGGCACCCAGCTTGCCGCCGATCATCCGGGGCAGGCGCCGCTGCGCCGCGGCGAGGCCTATAAGGGGCCGGCCACGCTGTTCGGCAAGTCGTTCATGACCGCCTATTTCCCGATCGTGGACGGGGCCGGCAAGGTCGTCGGCATTCTCTATGTCGGCATTCCCATGATCCAGTACGAGAGCATGCTGGCCCATGCCATCGAGAGCATGGCGGTGGCCGCGGGCCTTGCCGCGCTATTGGTGCTGGTCCTGACCCTGCTGATCGTCCGCCGCGTCACCCGGCCGCTCACCTCGGTCACGCGCTCGCTCACCGCGCTTGCCGACGGCCAGAGCGACGTCGCGATCGAATGCGAGGATCGCGCCGACGAGATCGGCGAGATCGCCCGCACGGTCGCGGTGTTCAGGAGCAATTCGCTGGAGCGGGCGCGCATGCGCAGCGAGCAGGCGGCGGCCTCCGCAGCGGCCGCCGAGCAGCGCAAGTCCGACCTGCGCAACTTCGTCGAGCAGTTCCGCGGCAGCGTCGGCGGCATCCTCGACAAGGTGCTGACCTCGACCGGCGAGTTCGAGCGCGCAGCGCGGCAGCTGACCGACGTCGCACGCTCCACTGCCGACCTGTCGGCGCAGTCCGCCGGCGCCTCCGAAAATGCCTCCGAGCACGTGCGTTCGGCGGCGTCGGCCTCCGACGAGCTGTCTCAATCGATCTCCGAGATCGCCCGGCGCGTGGAGGAATCGAACCAGATTTCGGCCGAGGCGGTGCAGCAGGCCGAGGCGACCGACCAGCGCATCGCGCAGCTCTCGGAAGCCGGCGCGCGGATCGGCGACGTCGTCAAGCTGATCACCTCGATCGCCGAGCAGACCAATTTGCTGGCGCTGAACGCCACCATCGAGGCCGCGCGCGCGGGCGATGCCGGTCGCGGCTTTGCGGTGGTGGCCCAGGAGGTCAAGACGCTGGCGGGCCAGACCGCGAAGGCGACCGACGAGATATCGAACCACATCGCCAGCATGCAGCTTGCGACCGAGGAATCGGTCGTCGCCATCAAGGCGATCAGCCAGACCATCGAGCGCATCAGCGGCATCGCGGGCTCGATCTCGGCGGCGGTCGAACAGCAGAAGAGCGCGACCCACAACATCGTGGCGAGCGTCCGCGCCGCGGTCTCCGGCACGGCCGATGTCGCCGTCAACGTCCGCCATGCGGCCGCGGGCGCCAGCGAGACCGGCGAAACCTCGCACCGGATGTTTGCCTCGGCCCAGGCGCTGTCGGGCGAGAGCCTGCACCTGAAGGCAGAGGTCGACGGTTTTCTGGATCGCGTGCGGGCGGCTTGATCCAGCGTCGTCATCCCGGGATGGTCCGAAGGACCAGACCCGGGATCTCGAGATCCCGGGTTCGCGCTTGCGCGCGCCCCGGGATGACTTCTTGCGGTTGCTGTGCGCAATCGCCAAAAATCACTTCGGCTGCGGCACGATGCGCAGGTAGGGCTTCGGCTCCTTCCAGCCTTGCGGATAGATCGTCTTGGCCTCGTCGTTGGAGACCGAGCCCGCGATGATGACGTCCTCGCCCTGGGACCAGTCGGCCGGGGTGGCGACGCGATGCTTGGCGGTCAGCTGGAGCGAGTCGATGACGCGCAGGATCTCCTGGAAGTTCCGCCCCGTGGTCATCGGGTAGACCAGCACCAGCTTGATCTTCTTGTCCGGCCCGATGATGAAGACGTTGCGGACGGTCTGGTTGTCGGCGGCGGTGCGCTTGAGGGGATCGCCCGAGATTGCGGCCGGCAGCATGCCGTACAGCTTCGAGACGTTGTAATCGGTGTCGCCGATCATCGGATAGTTGGGCGCAGCGCCCTGCGTCTCCTTGATGTCCTCCGACCATTTTGCGTGGTTCTCGACCGGATCGACCGAGAGGCCCATCAGCTTGACGCCGCGCTTGTCGAATTCCGGCTTCAGCCTGGCAAGCGCGCCGAGCTCGGTGGTGCAAACCGGCGTGAAGTCCTTGGGGTGCGAGAACAAAAGCGCCCAGCTGTTGCCGATCCAATCGTGGAACTTGATCTTCCCTTCGGTGGTCTCGGCTTCGAAGTCGGGGGCGGTGGCGCCGATCGGAAGTGTCATGATTTTACCTCATCACATTGAATCAACTGGGGAATTCGTCTCTGGTCGTCCCCCTCAGTATAGGGGCCTTGCTAGGCTAAGTGAACGCCAACTGAACTGGCTCAAGTAAAATGTGAATTCCTTCCTCGAAGGGCCGAATTTCTAGCAACTTATTGTTACGGCGGCACCTGCGGCGAAACAGCTCCACCCGGGCTCACACGGTCTCGCTCGCCCCGATAATGCCTTTTATGACTTCCATCACGCTCGCCTGGCGCGTCCTGGAACCAAAACGGTCCTGACAGCGACCAATTGGCAACCATCTCGAAAAGTCGCGATCCCCGTATCGAATCGTTAACCACCCCTTTACGTCGGCATGAAAATGCTGACCGGTCAGAAGAAGTCTGGAAGTGAACTATGTCCGCCGCTGCGCCTAAATCTATCGAGTCCTCGTCCCTCGAACCGTCCTGCCGCGATACCGCGGCCCATGCACTCTCCATCGTGCGTGATGGCGTGATCACCGGCGAAGGTCCGACCACCAAGGGAAGGGTGCATTTCTCCCGTTCGCTCGACGCCGATGACACCGCCTGGTGCACGCGCATCCTGATGGCGACCGCCGTCAACGACCAGCCGGTCAGCCGCGCCGAGGCCGAGGCCCTGTTCGAGATCAACGAGGCCGCAACCGAGCGCACCGATGGCGGCCGTTTCGACGATTTGCTCGCCAAGGCCGTTGCCCATTATGCCGCAAGCGCCTCGGGCCTGAAGGTGCCGCCGCGCAGCGTTGCGTTGTCGGCCGACACCGACATCGAGAGCTGGGCGCCGTCCTACGCCTCCAAGGTCAACAGCGAGATGCTGGAGTGGATCGCCGGCCAGATGCGCGGCAAGCGCCACAACAACCGTCGCCTGATGGCGATGGTGGCGACCTTCCTCGGCGCCACCGCGCTGCCCCTGGCGGGCCAATTGCCGAACGTGTTCGACATTGGAATGTAAAAGATCTGGGCACGTAACATCCGGGATCATGCTCGCGCCCCTCGCGGGGCGCGAGCGAAGCGGCGGGGGTATTTCCCCCCC
>NZ_LFJB01000133.1:0-16563 GCF_006658625.1 Bradyrhizobium sp. UNPF46 | reverse complement strand
CTCGTGCCGACGCTGCCGCGTCCACCGCAACCCCGGCTCGCGAACATGACGACCACAAGTCGCCCCTCTTGGGTGAGCCGGGATGGGCGACACATACGATAAAACCGAATTTCGGTAAAGTGGAATATTTTTGCGCGCGTGGATTGACAGAGACCGACACAGGCACGGTCCCATAGCCCGGATGGAGCGGAGCGCAATCCGGGACGGTGCGGCCGGCACGAAGGCCCCGGATTACGCTCCGCTCCATCCGGGCTACAAACGTTCACAACACCGCCGTGCCATCCGCCATCGTCGTCACGCCCTTCCGCTCCACGATCATCCCATAGGCGTGGGGCTGGCGGTGGACGTCGAAATTGAAGGTGGTGCGCTTGTAGGAATTGCAGAGATCGAGATCGCAACGGGCGAGCGCGAGCTCGTCGCCCTTGGTGGTGCATCGCGCGATGATCTCGCCGGAGGGCGCGATGATGCAGCTGCCGCCGATGTGGTCCACGCCCTCCTCGACGCCGGCCTTGGCGACGCCGACCACGAAGGTGCCGTTCTGATAGGCGCCGGACTGCATGACGAGATGATTGTGGAACAGCGAAAGATCGTCATGCTCGGGCGCGGGCGGATTGTGCACCGGCGTGTTGTAGCCGATCATCACCATCTCGACGCCCTGCAGGCCCATCACCCGATAGGTCTCGCTCCAGCGGCGGTCGTTGCAGATCGCCATGCCCATCACGCCGCCGAAGGCGCTGGTGACGCCGAAGCCACGGCCCGGCTCGAAATAGCGCTTTTCCAGATGCTGAAATTTCCGCCAGGGCTCATGCTCGGCATGACCGGGCAGATGAACCTTGCGATATTTCGAGACGATCGCCCCGCTCTTATCCACGAGAATGGACGTATTGTAGCGACGGACACGTCCGGCCTCGACCGTCAGCTCTGCATAGCCGAGACAGAACCCGATCCCAAGCTCGCGGCCGAGATCGAACAGGGCCTGCGTCTCCTCACCCGGCATCTCGCGCTCGAAGAAGCTGTCGATCTCGGCCTGATCCTCGAAATACCAGCGCGGGAAAAACGTCGTCAGCGCAAGCTCGGGATAGACGATCAGGTCGCAGCCGCACGCCTTCGCCTCGCGCATCAGGCCCATCAGGCGGGCCACCACGTCAGTCCTGCTCTCGGTCCTCGCGATCGGGCCAAGCTGGCCGGCTGCAACAGTCACAAATCTTGCCACGCGTCATTCCCTCATTGTCCGGAGTGCGCTCCGGCCCAGAGCCTATCGAGCGGCGCACCGCGCGCCCAGGGCCACTTCGCCCCATCGTCGTGGCGGGACACAATCAAGTTTCGTGCCCGAAATTCCTGCGATGGGTATCATCGTGCAGGGTCTCATGCTTGCTCGCGGAAGATCCCGGGGAACTTCGTTGCGGATATGCAACGGTTCCCCACGGTCTGAAGCCGGACAAAACAAACTCCCATTACGGCCACGAACCCCTCTCACAAGGCCGTGAGACTATCAGGGGAACGACGATGCGTGCACAACGCGTTTGGAAAGTGAATGGGGATGCCAGCATCGGGCAGCTCCAATCGAGACTGGACGACCTCAACAAGCGTCTCGGTCAGCTCGAAAGCCAGCATCCTTCGAGCTGGAAGCTCGAAGAGCTCAAGGCCAGCGCGCTCAGCCTGTCGCGCGAGATCGACGACATCCGCTGCGCCGAGGCGACGGCGGCCTTGAGCGAGTTGCTGCGGAAATAATCAGCACACGGCGAGCCGATGGGTGGCTCGTAGGATGGGTAGAGCAAGCGAAACCCGTCGATCCGTCTCGCGGAGACGATGGTGATGGGTTTCGCAAGGGCTCTACCCATCCGATGAACTCGTCGATTCGCGTCCGGCGCTGGAACCAAGATCCACCGACGCCATTTCCATGCAGAGCATGGAGCACGATCATGACCAGGCACCTGACGCGAACCGATCTCGCACGCGGCGTGGCCGGCGCGGTGTCCACGCTGGTCCTGTGCGCGACGGCCGCCTTCGCCCTCGCGCGCCATTTCGCGCTGTGAGGGATTTTGCATGACGTCCGATCCGGAGGAGCAGGTACGGCTGCAAGGCTTTGGCGAGATGACGTTGCGCACCGCGATCGCGACGCTGATGCAGCTCGCGCCGCGCGAACGATCCGAGTCGGCCATCTTCCGCGTCCGCGATGGGGTGCGCCTGGCATCGAGCGAAGTCGCCGAGCTCGCCTCACACTGGGGCATCGAACCGGCGCCGAAGGTGCGATCACCGAGACTGGTGCCGGAACAGCATTGGCCGGACATCGTGCGCGGCATGGTGCGCGAGGCCCCGCTGCCGGCGCTGATGGTGGCGTTTATGGTGGGTGTGGTGGTGGCGCGGCGGTAGCCGCGCCAGAGCCGCGCAACGGCGGGATCACTTCTGTTCTGCTGCCTTCATCTGCTCGGCGAAAGGACGCAGCGCCGCTGACATCTCGTCGAGTCGCTTCTGCCATTCCGCGCCGGGGAGGAAGGCGATCACCGGCTCATCGCCGGGCGAACCCGTCAGATATTCCGGATTGCGCAAGCCTTCGGCGATCGCGGCTTCCAGTCTTTTGACGACGTCATCCGGAACGCCCTTGGGGACCGCGAAGCCGCGTTCGGCCGTCGAAATAACTGCGAAGCCTGCCTCCTCGGCAGTGGGAACGTCGGGCAGTGCTGCAAACCGCTTCTTCGAGAGGATCGCGAGGACGCGAAGCGGGCCTTTGGCGCCGCCATGCAATTCGGGGATCTCGCTCAGAGTGATCATTCCGATGTCGAGATGCGCCCCCAACAGATCGGTCCGCTGCGCCGCCGTCCCCCTGTAGGAGATCTCGTTGGGCTCCACCTTCGCGGCGGCCGCGAGCATGCGAATAGCCAGATGACCGTTGGTGCCGGCGCCATTGTGGCCGAACGTCACCGAGCCGGGCTTGTCGCGCAACGCGGCAACCACATCCTGCAGGTTGTTGAACCGGCTGTCCGCGGGCACCACGACCACGTTGGGATCCTCGACGGCGCGGGCGACCAGCCGGATGTCGTCCGTGCTGTATTGGGTCTTGCGGGTCATCGGCAGGAAGTTATAGCCGGGTACGTTGACCACGCCGATCAAATAGGCGTCGGGCGCGGCACGCGCGATCGAGGCAAAGGCGATCTCGCCACCCGCGCCGGGCTTGTTCAGGACGACGAACTTGGCCTTGCCGTCCAACGTGCGTTCGACGAACGGGAGCAGCTTCCGGGCCATGACGTCGGTCCCGCCGCCCGGTGCGAAGCCGACCACGACTTCGATCGGCTTGTCTTCAGGCCACCCCGCCCATGCCGGGCCGCAAGCAGCAAAGCCCAACGCTGCAACGAGCGCGACGATTGTCCTGTTCATGATTTCCGACCCTGCTTCTTGTTATTGGCCGATCGCGCCCTCGAACGCGCAACCGTCTAGGCGCTCATCTAGCCGTCGGCCTGAGCGGATGGCAACCGATCATCTCGAGTACAGGGATTGGGTCACGCGCAAGGCCTCGACGATGCCCCCGCCGCGGAGATGCACCGTCATCGAAATCCCGATAGCCTGCGCACCGGATCTGGGCGCGAGATATCCTCGATGGCGAAGGCAGCGATTGACGAACTGGAAGGCGGTGCAGCGCTGTGCGCCTGGTTCGAGGGTGTCCCCTCGTTCCACGATGCGACATTGCGGGAGCTGGAGCTTCGCCAAGGAGCGCCCGGCCGACTTGTCGCCCAGGCATTTGAGATGACGTCAGAGGTCGATGCGCGCGGCTATTTCGTGCTGACCAAGCATGTCGACGTCACGTTTACGATTTTTGAGCTGATCGAGGTCCAGCTGTCCGACTTCATGGAAGCCGGCATCATGTTCGGGCTCGACATCGAGATCGATCCCGGCGGCACGACGCTCAGCTTTGAGTCAAGCTATGGCGTGCACGGCCGGATCAGGGCCAAGCGGGTGGTGATTTCGTTCGAACCTCGGCCGGGCAGATCCTCCTGACCAAGAGCCATGCCCCCGGAACAGGCCGCCCTGCCCCGCCAAATCGGCCGTGGACCCGATGGTGAAATCGTTGCAAAAAGGCGTTCCGAGGCGCTGGCGGCCGGTCTGCCAAGCCTCTGGAAAACGTCGACTTTTGGAAGAATGGTCGGAGTGGCAGGATTCGAACCTGCGACCCCTGCGTCCCGAACGCAGTGCTCTACCGGGCTGAGCCACACTCCGACAAGAGGCCGGCTTATAGCGTCGGGTTTGGCGCACCGCAAGCGGCCGAGATGAGGAATTTTGTCCCTGTGAAAACGGGTGTTGAAACGCTGATTTTACCGGCCGGCACGGCCGGCGCGGAGGCTGCCGCCCGGACCTTGGCCGCCGGCGGGCTGGTCGCGTTTCCGACCGAGACGGTCTACGGGCTTGGCGCCGACGCCGCCAATGCCGCGGCGATCGCCCATCTCTACGCCGCCAAGGGGCGGCCGGCCTTCAATCCGCTGATCGCCCATGTGCCTGATATCGCCGCCGCCCTGCGGATCGGGCGGTTCGACGCGCGCGCCTTGAGGCTGGCCGAGGCGTTCTGGCCGGGGCCGCTGACGCTGGTGGTGCCGAAGACGGAGGGCTGCCCGGTGGCGGAGCTCGCGACCGCGGGCCTCGACACGGTCGCGATCCGCATTCCCGCCCACCCGGTCGCGCAGGCGATCCTGCGCGCCTTCGGCGGGGCGGTGGTGGCGCCGTCCGCCAACATCTCCGGTCACGTCTCGCCGACGCTGGCGGCCCATGTCGAAAGCGACTTGTCGGGCCGGATCGACCTGATCGTCGATGGCGGGCCTGTCACGGTCGGCGTCGAATCGACCATCGTCGGCTGCTTCAACGCCCCGATGCTGCTGCGGCCCGGCGGGCTGTCGCGCGAAAGAATCGAAGCCGTGCTGGGCGCGCCGCTGTCGCGCCCCCCAATGGAGGCCGAGAGCTGTGACAGCCAGCCGCTGGCGCCGGGCATGCTGGCCTCGCATTACGCGCCGCGCGCTGCCGTGCGCCTGCGCGCACAGGAGGTTGCACCCGACGAAGCGCTGCTGGCATTCGGACCAGCGCACCTGCCCGGAATGGAGGTCGCCACCGCCGTCATGAATCTGTCGCCCACCGGCGATCTCGATGAAGCCGCCGCCAACCTGTTCGGCTATCTTCGCGAGCTGGATGCGAAGGGCCCGCGGGCGATCGCGGTGATGACCATTCCGGAAGACGGCCTGGGCGAAGCGATCAACGACCGGCTGCGCCGGGCTGCCGTGGCGAGATGAGAGTGGAAGAAGAGACAAGACAATGAACATCAATCAACCCGCCACGCCTCCGCTTGCCCCCGAGCTGATCGCGCAATTCCGTGAGATCGTCGGCGACAAGCACGCGATCACCGACGCGAGCGACATCCAGCCTTACGTCACCGAGGAGCGCAACCTGTTCCACGGCCGCTCGCCGCTGGTGCTGCGCCCGGGCTCGACGGCGGAGGTCTCGGCCATCTGCAAGCTCGCCTCCGCGCACAGGATCGCGCTGGTGCCGCAGGGCGGCAATACCGGGCTGGTCGGCGGGCAGACGCCGCACAACGGCGAGGTCGTGGTGTCGCTGCGGCGGCTCGACAAGATCCGCGAGGTCGACACCGCCTCCAACACCATGACGTGCGAGGCCGGCGTGGTGCTGCAGATCGCGCAAGCGAAGGCCTCCGACGTGGACCGACTGTTTCCGCTGTCGCTGGGCGCGGAAGGCAGCTGCACCATCGGCGGCAACCTCTCCACCAATGCCGGCGGCACCGCCGCGCTCGCCTATGGCGTGGCGCGCGAGATGGCGCTGGGGCTCGAGGTCGTGCTCGCCGACGGGCGTGTGCTCAACGTGCTGTCGAAGCTGAAGAAGGACAACACCGGCTACAATCTGCACAACCTCTTCATCGGCGCCGAAGGCACGCTCGGCATCATCACCGCGGCGACCTTGAGGCTGTTTCCGAAGCCGCGCTCGGTCGAGACCGCCTATGTCGGGCTGAAATCGCCGGCCGCG
This sequence comes from Bradyrhizobium sp. UNPF46, assembly GCF_006658625.1. Taxonomy (NCBI): domain Bacteria; kingdom Pseudomonadati; phylum Pseudomonadota; class Alphaproteobacteria; order Hyphomicrobiales; family Nitrobacteraceae; genus Bradyrhizobium; species Bradyrhizobium sp. UNPF46. Next base: position 10,548 of record NZ_LFJB01000133.1, on the reverse strand, counting down.
GCGCTCAAGCTGCTGACGATCGCGCAAGGCGAGGCCGCCAACGCGCTGACGAGTTTCGAGCTGCTGTCGGAGATGGCGGTGGACTTCTCGGTGCGGCACGGCATCGACGTGCGCGATCCGCTCAGCGAGAAGCATCCCTGGTACGTGCTGATGGAGTTGTCTTCGCCGGGCGATGACGCCCGCACCCCGCTGGAGACGATCCTCGCCCGCGCCATGGAGGAGGAGATCGTCGACGACGCCGTGATCGCGGCCAGCCTTTCCCAGCGCAACAATTTCTGGAAGCTGCGCGAGGAGATGTCGGCGGCGCAGAAGCCCGAAGGTGGCTCGATCAAGCACGACATTTCGGTGCCGATCGCCGCGGTGCCTGCGTTCATCGAGGAAGCCAACGCCGCCGTGGTCAAGCTGATTCCCGGCGCGCGCCCCGTTCCGTTCGGCCATCTCGGCGACGGCAATCTGCATTACAATGTCAGCCAGCCTGTTGGCGCCGACACCGCCGATTACCTCGCGCGCTGGCATGATGTGAACGCGGTGGTGTTCGAGATCGTGCTGCGCATGGGCGGCTCGATCTCGGCCGAGCACGGCATCGGCGTGCTCAAGCGCGACGAGCTGCCGGAGGTGAAGGACAAGACCGCGATCGAGCTGATGCGCGCGATCAAGGCGATGCTCGATCCGCTCGGCATCATGAATCCGGGGAAGGTGCTGTGAGCGCGCTTGCGATCGACACCATCGCCGATGCCGATGTCGAGACCGTCGTCGCGCTGTGGCAGCGCTGCGGCCTGACCCGGCCCTGGAACGATCCGCATGCCGACATCGCGCTGGCGCGGCGGCGCGACAATTCCACCGTGCTGGTCGGCCGCGATGGCGGCGCGATCGCGGCGACCGTCATGGTCGGCCATGACGGCCATCGCGGCTGGGTCTATTACGTCGCGGTCGATCCTGACAGCCGGAAGCGCGGCTTCGGCCGCGTCATCATGGCGGCGGCGGAGGACTGGCTGCGCGCGGCCGGAATTTCGAAGCTTCAGCTCCTCGTCCGCCGCGAGAATGCACAGGCCAATGCGTTCTACAACTCGCTGGGGTTCGAGGAATCCACCTCGGTGATGTTCCAGAAGTGGCTCGACGGGCGGGAGCCGACGCCGTAGGGCCTGCTGCAGGTCACACGCGGGAAGAAATCGCTTGCGCACATCTTATAGTTGATGAATCATTCCAGCACCATGGATGAGGCGTCGCCGCGCGTGCCATTATAACTGCGTCGCGCGCAACATCGGAGGCGAGTTTGTAACTGCTTTGACATTTTTCTCGCGGGTGTTTCATGAGCAATTTCCAGAACACCACCCTGATCGCCACGGGCATCATCGCGTCGCTACCCCTGATTCCGGTCGGTCATTACCTGTCGTTCGGCTGGCCGGCACGAAAGCGGCAGATCGTCTCACGCCTGTCCAATCAGTCGATCGGCTACTACAGGATGGCCTTTTGTCCGGAGAGCGATTTCACCGACAATGACGGCTTTGCGAAGGAGTACGACAAGCGGTATGGCCGGCACTTGTTCGCGGCTCCGATCCTCCTGCTCACGATCACGTTGCTCGTCTTCACCTATTTTTGCGTCTTGTGGGTGCTCACGCATGATTGGGCAAGCGCGCAGGAGGGCACTGCGAAGATCGCCATCTTGTCGCTTGCCGGCGCCTATATGTGGATCACTTACGACCTCATATTCCGCGCGCGCCAGAACGACATCGTGACTTCGGACATCAATCGCGCGACGTTGCGTCTGTTGATCTCGCTTCCATTCGGATTTGCCATCTCAGCGTTTGCCGGCGTCATGACCGGCACGACGGTCACGTTGAGCACGGGCGCTCTGGCCTTCTTCGTTGGCGCCTTTCCGACCGATACGGTGCTCAAATTCATGCGCCGTACCGCCGCAGTGCCGCTCAAACTTGATGCAGACACCGGCGAAGACGGCGTTCAGCAGCTCAAGAAAGTCGACGGCGTCACCGTGCCGGTTGCCGAGCGCTTCATCGACGAGGGCGTGAAGACCCTGGTGCAGCTCGCCTATGCCGATCCGATCGCACTCTCGATCCGGTCCGGGATGGATTTCTCGTTCATCCTGATCTGCTGCAGCCGGGCGATGGTCAGATCGTACTTCGACGACGATCAGATGAAGATCGTACAAAAATACGGACTGCGCAGCGGGTTCGAAGTCAAGACGCTGAACGATACGCTGCTGGCCTATGACGAACTTCAGGAACAAGCGACCGCGAAGGGCGAACCCCAACCAAGCCCGTCGCTGGCCCAGGCAGCGGCGCAGCGCCAGTTGCGGGCATTTGCCAACGCCTTGGCGCTGGACGAGGATTCGATCCGTTTCATCCTTGATCAGATTGCCGAAGATCCGTACACACAGTTCGTGTGGTGGATGTGGCCCGACGTGCCGAAGGCGGACTTGGCCGACGAGGCTGCAACGGACGACACGCAGCCATCGCCCGTTGTCGCTGCGGAACTCGTGCACTAGCTCGTATCAAGAACGACCGAGCTTGCGTCGCGGGTGGCAGGCGCCCGCGCCGGCGCCTTTCTGCAAGCCTTCAGGGCCAGATAGAGTGCCGCAAAGCTTAGGGATATCTCATGACCATTTCCGACCGCGTCCGCATCAAGGACGTCCGCGTGCTTTCGGACGGCTGGACCACGCTGAAGACCACGACGTTCGAGTACCGGCGCGCCAGCGGCGAATGGCAGACGCAGCACCGTGAGACCTATGAGCGCGACAACGCCGCTGCCGTGCTGCCCTACAATCTCGCTGGGCGCACCGTGATCCTGGTGCGCCAGTTCCGCCTGCCGGCCTTCATCCGCGGCTATGACGACCTCTTGATCGAGGCGGCCGCCGGCGTGCTCGACAACGTCGAGCCCGAGGAGCGCATCCGCGCCGAGGCGGAGGAAGAGACCGGCTATCGCCTGCACCACGTCCACAAGGTGTTCGAGGCCTTCATGAGCCCGGGCGCCATCACCGAGAAGCTGCACTTCTTCGTCGCCGAGTACGAGCCTTCGATGCGGGTGAGCGACGGCGGCGGCCTCGCGCACGAGGGCGAGGACATCGAGGTGCTGGAGCTTTCGATCGACGAGGCGCTGGCGATGATTGCCGACGGCCGCATCATCGACGCCAAGGCGATCATGCTGCTGCAATACGCGGCGCTGCACGTGTTCAGGTAGCTGACGCTCTTCACCCTCCCCTGGAGGGGTCCGGGACGAGCTGCGCTCGTCCCGGACCCCTCCAGGGGAGGGTAAGCGGCACCGCCGATGCCGCATCATCCTCATCTGCAATTCTGACCTGCGTCTCCCCGCCCCCCATTGAGCGCCCCCAAAACTATCTCTAGTCTGGCTCCAACCAAGAACCAGGAGACGCGCCCATGTCCGCGCCGCGCGACGATGAATTCGGCTTTGCGCCCGACTATGATTCTCCCATCCCCTACATGCAGCGCACACGCGATTATTACGCGGCGATCGGCTACACCACGCCGTATCGCTGGGCGCATTACACCTCGGCGCCGTTCCAGCCGCTGAAGAAGCCGCTGGCCAGGTCGCGCGTGACGATCATCACCACGGCTGCGCCCTACGATCCCGCCAAGGGCGACCAGGGGCCGGGCGCGGCGTATAATGGCGGCGCGAAGTTTTATCAGGTCTATGACGGCGACACGTCGAAGGAGCACGACCTTCGCATCTCGCATATCGGCTACGACCGCAAGCACACCTCGGCGACCGACAACGGCACCTGGTTTCCGCTGCCGCAGCTGTTGAAGGCGAGCGCGGCGGGCCGGATCGGCGAAGTGGCCCCGCGCTTCTTCGGCGCGCCGACCAACCGCAGCCACCGCGTCACGCTCGACACCGACGCGCCGGAGATTCTGGCGCGCTGCCTGGCCGACAAGGTCGATGTTGCGGTGCTGGTGCCGAACTGCCCGGTCTGCCACCAGACCACCGCGCTGGTGGCGCGGCATCTGGAGGCCAATGGCATTCCGACCGTGGTGATGGGCTGCGCCAAGGACATCATCGAGCACGCCGCGGTGCCGCGCTTCCTGTTCTCGGACTTCCCGCTCGGCAACTCCGCCGGCAAGCCGCATGACGTCGCCTCGCAGGCGCAGACCCTGGAGTTGGCGCTTCTGCTGCTCGAGACCGCGAGCGGCCCGCAGACCACGATGCAGTCGCCGCTGCGCTGGAGCGAGGATGCCTCCTGGAAGCTCGACTACAACAACGTCGCGCAGCTGTCGCCGGAAGAGCTGGCGCGCCGCCGCGCCGAATTCGACAAGCAGAAGGAGATCGCGCGCGGCAACCGCGCCGCCTGACGTCTTCCAATAAGAACAAACAAGGGGGAGAGCGACGTGACGCGACCGTTCGAGGGCGTGAAGATCCTGGATTTCACGCAAGTGCTGGCCGGCCCCTATGCGAGCTATCAGCTCGCGCTCTTGGGCGCCGACGTCATCAAGGTCGAGCGGCGCGAGGGCGAGGACATGCGCCGCACGCCGCTCAGCCGCGAATGGGCCGAGCGCGGGCTCGCCCCGGCGTTCCAGGCCATCAACGGCAATAAGCGCAGCCTGACGCTCGATCTGCAGAAGCCCGAGGCGATCGCGATCGTGAAGAAGCTCGCGGCGAGCGTCGACGTCGTCATGGAGAACTTTCGCCCGGGCGTGATGGACAAGCTCGGCATCGGCTACGAGGCGCTCTCGGCGATCAATCCGAAGCTGATCTATTGCGCGGTGTCAGGTTTTGGCCAGACCGGCCCGGATCGATTGCGGCCCGGCTATGACGGCAAGATGCAGGCACTGTCGGGCATCATGGCGATCACCGGACATCCTGAGACGGGGCCGACGCGCGCCGGCTTTGCGGTGTGCGACGTGCTGTCGGGCGCGACCGCCGCGTTCGGCGTGTCGAGCGCGCTGTATCAGCGTGACCGCACCGGCCAGGGGCAGCTCATTGACGTCTCCATGCTGGAGGCGACGATGGCGTTCCTGTCGGGGCAGATCGCGGACTGGTCGGTTGCCGGCCATCGCCAGACGCTCTCCGGCAACCAGGCGGTGAGCCGCAGGACCACGGCGAATTTGTTCAAATGCGGCGATGGCCACATCCTGCTCGCCGTCAACAACGAGAAGCAGTACCGCGCGCTGATGGCTGCGCTCGGCCGCGAGGACACGTTGTCCGATCCGCGCTTCGCGGACTGGTTCTCGCGCAACGAGAACGAGCCGGCATTGCGCGCGATCATCGAGGAGGCGCTCGCGGCAAAGCCGGCGCGCGAATGGGAGACCATCCTGGAAGACGCGGGGGCGCCCTGTGCCAGTATCTGGAAGGTCGAGGAGGTGATCGACCATCCGCAAATCAAGGCGCGCGGCGCGATCCAGGAGCTGGACACGCCCTACGGCCGCCTGCGCTTTGCCGGCAGCGGTTTCAAGCTCGCTCATGGCGGCGGCAAGCTCGACCGGATGGCGCCGGAGCTGGGCGCGGATACGGATGCGGTGCTGGACGAGCTGGGGTTCGATGCGGCAGAGATCGCGGGCTTGAGGGCGCGGGAGGTCGTGTGAAGGTAGCACCCCACACTCTTCTCGTCGTCCCGGGGCGCGCGTAGCGCGAACCCGGGCCCCATCACCACAGGATTGCGTTTGACGAAGACTCGTGGTGAGCAGCTTGCTGCTATAACCTCTCCCTGGGGTTATCGGTCCCGGATCTGCGCGCGCTTGGGGCGCGCTTGTCCGGGACGACAGCTGAGTGAGTGGCGCGAGCTAAAACAACGAGCCCTGACCGTCATCCGCCGGGCCGGCCGCAACCTTCCGCACCGCCTTCTTCGGCTTCACCGCCTCCACTTCCGCCTCCATCTCCGCCGCACTGATCGGCAGCACGAGCTGCTCGTCGTCATTGGCGACGCGGTTGACGCGGGTGGAGACGGGGTGCCAGGCGAACTCGCCGATACGCGGGGCCCTCATCAGCGGCAGGATCGCATCGATCTCGTCGCCTCTGGTGTCGAGCCAGCGCTCGAAATCGCGCTCGCTGATGGTGACGGGCACGCGGTCATGCAAGCTCGCGAGATCCTCGCCCGCCGCGGCCGTGACGATCGCGACCGTGTCGAGCTCCTCGCCGTTCGGCCCGGCCCAGGTTTCGAACAATGCGGCGAAACCGAGCGGCGCGCCGTCGGCGCGGTGAATGAAGAAGGGTTGCTTGCGGCCGCCTTCCGACTTCCACTCATAATAGCCGTCGGCCGGGATCAGGCCGCGGCGGCGGCGTATCGCGCGCTTGAATGCGGGCTTCTCCAGCACCGTCTCGGAGCGGGCATTGATCAGGAGCGTAAAGCCCTTGGGGTCCTTGACCCAGCCCGGCAGCAATCCCCAGCGCATCAGGCGGAAATGGCGGGCGCCGTTCTCGACCAGCACGACCGGAATCGGTTGTGTCGGGGCGACATTGTACCGGGGCGGGAAGTTGGGCTGCTCGACATAGCCGAACAGTTGCCGCAAAGCCGCGGGGGCCGAAGTTATGACGAAGCGTCCACACATCCCAGGGCGTCTATATAGGGTCCGTTCAGGTCCTTTTAACCCCGAACGTTAACACTGCGGCAGATGAGCTCAATGGCCTCGCAACCCGCGCGGACGCATGTACAGACGGGCCCCGAGGCGCAAGCCTGGGCCGAACGGCTGCGCGTGGCCAACATCAACCCGCGGACCGGGCTTGCCACTGACTATCTCAACCATTTCAATGAAGCCGTGATGCTGCTGGAAATGGTTCCGGACATGCCGGAATGCGCGGAAGATTTTTTGACATGGTCGCCGCTGTCCTATGCCGAGCATTTCACGGCGTCGAATTTCAAGGCACGCGACCTCGCCATCGAGGCCTATGAGAAGGCCGATCCCAGCGTCCGCGCCCAATTCGACCACCTCACCGATACCATGACCTCGATCCTGACCGCGGTCGGCTCGGCCATGCGCGAGGTCGAGAAGGACACCACGCGCATCCGCCTCGCCGAGCAGGCCGCCCTCTGGGTCAAGCCGCTGATCGCGGCCTGCGGCGGCATCATCCATGGCGGGGCCGAAGCCGACGTCGACACCATCATGGCGAACTGAACCAGATCCTTTAAGAACAGGTCCTGAACCGGGTCCTTTGAGAAAATGGCTTCAGTCGTCCAGCCCAGCCACCCCCAGCTTGCCGTCAGCGCCGCGATCTTCCGCGACGGCAAGGTGCTGCTGACCCGCCGCGCCCGCTCGCCTGCCAAGGGCTTCTATTCGCTCCCCGGCGGCCGGGTCGAGTTCGGCGAATCGCTGCACCAGGCCCTCAGCCGCGAGGTCGACGAGGAGACCGGGCTCGACATCGCGATCGTCGGCCTTGCCGGCTGGCGCGAGGTGCTGCCGGCCGCGCCCGGGGCCGGCCATTACCTCATCATGTCGTTTGCCGCCCGCTGGGTGGCCAGGGAGCCGTCTCTCAACGACGAGCTCGACGACTACCGCTGGATCGCGCCCGACGCCTTGGCGGGCCTGGGTGACCTCAGGCTGACCGGAGGGCTGGAGGAGGTCATCCAGTCCGCGGCGCGGCTGATTGGGGCCTGACCCGAGCCGCCCGGCTCACCGGCTCCCCTACCTTGCGTCGTCAGCCCCGAGGAGGCATACACCCCGCCGATGTCCACGCGATTTCTGGCCATTTTTGCCCTGATTCTCGCCTGCGCCTCGGCGCCCGCCAGGGCCCAGGACGTGGCGGCGCCGTTTGACGCCGATTTGCAGCGCCTGGCGGAGATCCTCGGCGGCCTGCACTATCTGCGCGGCATCTGCGGGGCCAACGAGGGCAACAAATGGCGCAACGAGATGCAGGCGCTGATCGATGCCGAAACCCCCTCCGGCGAGCGTCGCACCCGCATGATCGCCGGCTTCAACCGCGGCTATAACGGCTTTCAGCAGACCTATCGGAGCTGCACACCCGCCGCGACGGTCGCGATCCGCCGGTATATCGAGGAAGGCTCGAAGATCTCGCGGGATCTGACGGCACGCTACGCGAACTGATTTCTCTCCTCGTCATTCCGGGGCGCCGCAGCGCGAACTATGGTGCGCAATTGCGCACCTGAGAATCCATGCATCCATCGTCTTCGCGGCCCGATGGATTCCGGGCCCGCGCCTGTCGGCGCGTCCCGGAATGACAGCCACGGGAACCCTGTCATCGACTTTGTTCACAGCCGTTAACCGTTCTTAAAGATGTGGCCTAGCGGTCGTTAATACGCGTGCTACACCTCTCGCACAGCGCATCGCCGTGGATCGCGCCCCAGCCCTGATCGAGTTTCATGAGCCAGCCGATTTCCTACGCACCCGACCGCGCGCCGCTGCCCGATCACGAGCAGAAACAGGCCGCACTGAGCTATCTCAACGAGGCCTGGGCCGAAGCGCGCCATGAGGGCGTCGACGGCGACTGCCTGGCGCAGGCGAGCCTGTTTGCAGCCTTTGCCGAGCTCGTCGGCACCTATGGCGAGGACGCGGTGGCGAAGTTCGTCGAGGGATTTCCCGGCCGCATCCGCAACGGCGAGTTCTCGGTCACGCTCGCAAGGCAGTAGGCCTTGCACGAAAATGACCCCGCCACATGGGCGGGGCCAGTCAACGGATGAATGACTTTGCGAACGGATTTGGCGAAAGCCTCCGCAAAGTCTGCCGCGTTTATCGCACGGAAGCCGTTTGCAGCGGACAAGCATTAGTCTCGTCGCCATCGGGAGATGTTCCCGCCGCGCTCGGGAACGTGCTCTCTCCCTCACGGCTCGACCTTGAGCGTCGCCTTCATGTTGGGATGATAGCGGCAATAATAGTCGATCGTTCCCGCCTTCTTCAGAATTGACGCCGCCGATTTTTTCGGCGGCAGCGTCACGTCGAAGTCGCCGTTTTTCGCCGTGGCGGTGTGGGCGAAGACATCCTTGTTGATCCAGGTGATGGTGTCGCCGACCTTGGCCGATATCTCGGCCGGTGAGATCACGAGGTTCTCCATCGTGATCTCGATCGTCTCGGCGCGCGCCGGGACGACAAGGGCCGCGACGACAAGCGCGATGGAAATCGAAAACAGCCGTCCCGACCGCATCCCACCACTCCCTATTTCAGCTCGGCCGCGACGTGCTCGGCGTGCTGCTGATGGCCCTGGAAGATCTTCAGGCCGGTCTGCAGCAGGCTCTTCAGCTCGGCATTGCTCGCCGACGGAATCAGCTGGGTCTCCAGCGCGCCGTTGACCGCCTTGTGGTAGGCGACCTCGTTGGCGACATAGGCCTTGTCGAAGGCGGCGCCGTCCAGCTTGTCGAGCTCGGCCAGCTTGTCGCTCGCCTGCTTCGACAGCGCCGTGCTGGTGTCGTTGTCTTCAGGGGTGACATTCAGCTTCTTGACCAGCGCGAGCGCCTGCTTGTTGACCGCTTCATGGTCGCGCAGCATGTCCTCGGCAAACGCCTTGACGTCCTTGCTCTTCGCCTTCTTCTGCGCCTGCTTGGCGGCGTTGATGTCGATCACCCCGGCCGTGTAGGCGATGTGGGCGATCTGCGGATCGGTCGGCTTGTCGGCAGCGCAGGCGCCTTGCAGCGCGGGGCTCGACAACAAAATGGCCGCGGCGAGCGCGGCGCTCCAACGGATGAACATGGTTTGACACTCCTGTGCTGCCGGACATTTGCCGGCGTTGCTTCACGGGAGTTGGATGGGAATTCTTCGCGGACGTTCCCGAAAAATTTCAGCCGCCGACGCCGAGCCGCTTCAGCACCGCTTCGGTCAGGCGCTCGCAGCGCCAGCCCGCGAACGGAAACGCGTCCATCATCACCGGACCGATCTCCTTCTCGACATTCTCGCGCAGCATGGCGCGGGCGCGATGCAACCGCGTCTTCACGGTCTCGGGCTTCAGGCCGAGCAGTTCTGCGGTCTCCTCGATGTTCATGCCCTCCATGACACGCGCGACGAACACCATGCGAAACGCATCCGGCAACTCGTCGATGGCGCGTTCGACGACGCGCTGGATTTCACGTTGGGCCATGGTCCTTTCCGGATCGCCTGCGGGAGAAGCGGGAAATTTGATGATCTGCGCCTCGAGCGCCGCTTCGCCCACCGCGCCGAGCGCGACATGCGGCTTTGCGCTGCGCACCCGGCCGAGCGCCTCGTTGATGGCGATGCGCGACAGCCATGTCGACAGCCCGGACTCGCCGCGGAAGCCGTCGAGATGGGTGAAGGCGCGGACATAGGTTTCCTGCACCACGTCCTCGGCCTCGCTGTCGCTGCGCAAGATCCCGCGCGCGAGGCGATAGAGCCTGCGGTTGTTGGCCTGCATGATCTCGCGGAGCGCGGCCTCGTCACGGCGCCGCGCGCGGTCGATCAGCTCGGCCTCTAATATCCTGGCGCCGGCGGACAGGCCGGCTGCGGTCGCTGGCATGGCGGGTACCCCTTCATTGGTTCCGGACATTGGATGCAGGTCCGGGAGAAAGGTTCCCGGATTTCTGACCTTGGGGGATCTTACCCTCCCCTGGAGGGCAGGGGAATCGCATGTGGTTTTGAGGGTGGTATTGCGCGGTCCAGCGATATGGATTCTGAAGAGGACTCC
>NZ_LFJB01000110.1:0-16673 GCF_006658625.1 Bradyrhizobium sp. UNPF46 | reverse complement strand
CGCGGCCGACAGACCGAGCGAGTCGGAGACGGCGGAGAGCGCGGCGTTGTCGGCGCGCATCGAGGTCGCGATCGACCAGTAGGCGGCGTTGTCCGCGGCGGTGGCCACGCGCTGACCGGTGGAGATCCGGCTCTGCGTGGTGGAGAGTTGCGAGCTGACAGACCGCAAGGTCTGGAGCGCGGTCATGGCGGACGAGTTCGTGAGCAGGCTTGACATTGCGAATGTCCCTTTATGTACGCGTTACATTTTCATCAGGGGACATACCGGACTTGCACCGGTACGGAGGGGCGGCATCATGCCTTTGGACTGATAGGGGTGGGGTCCAACCCGCCGTGCCGCATTGCTAACACGCCGAATCTTGCTTCCGGATTAAGATCGGATTGAATTCTTCAGCAATATCAGATGGTTAATATTACCCACCGCTAACCATAGCGCGGTACTTTTCGCTAACCATGACGGGGCGCGAGGCGATCGCCGCGGTCTACGAGAACGAGCGCACCAGTCCGGACGCGAGCAGATTCCAGCCGTCGATCAGCACGAAGAACAGCATCTTGAACGGCAGCGCGAGGATCGTCGGCGGCATCATCATCATGCCCATCGACATGGTCAGCGTTGCCACGATCATGTCGATCACGAGGAACGGCAGGATGATGAGGAATCCGATCTCGAACGAGCGCCTCAGCTCGGAGATCATGAAAGCCGGGATGATCACGCGCAGATCGACGCGCTTGTCGTCGAACTTCTTGCGGAAGCTCTCTGCGGCGAGCGACTCGAAGGTCTGCAGATCCTTGTCGCGGACATGGGCGAGCATGAACTCGCGGAACGGATCGGTGATCTTCAGATAGGCCTGCTCTTCCGAGATCTCGTTCTTCATCAGCGGCTGGACGCCGGTCTCCCAGGCGCGGTCGAAGGTCGGCGCCATCACGTAGAAGGTCATGAACAGCGCGAGGCTGATCAGCACCAGATTGGCCGGCGTGGTCTGCAGGCCGAGCCCGGCGCGCAGGAACGACAGCGCGACCGCAAACCGCGTGAAGCTCGTCACCATGATGAGCAGCCCCGGCGCCACCGACAGCACCGTGATCAGGGCCATCAGCTGGATGATGCGGCCGCTGGTCGAGCCGTTTCCGGGCGGCAGCAGCGAGTTGAGGTCCGGGATCTGGGCGAGCGCCACTTCGGGCAGCACCACCAGGACCAACGCGAGCAGCAGGACTCTCACTCTCACTGGATCACCAAGGTCTCAATGATCAATTCGCGGATCTTGCCCGACGAGCGGATGTTGGCGCGCTCGGTGAGGTCGTCGCGCAGGTGCTGGAGCCCGCGCGAGCCCTCGAACTGTGCAACCGACGCCGACCGCAGGTAAGTGACGATGTCTTCGCTGATATGCGCGGCGAGGATGCCGGCCTCCTCGTCGTTCATGCTCTCGGTCACCATGGAGGCCTCGATGCGGGCCCAATTGTTGGCGGGCGCGCCGAGATTGGTCACGATCGGAGACAATTTCCGCAAGCGCGCGCTGCCGGCGTAGCTCGACGCGATCGGCGGCGGGGTCGCGCTCTTCTTCGCGTCGGCGACGCGCTCGGCGGTCGCAAACAAATGCAGCCCGGCCAGCGCGCCCGCGCCGATCGCGACAAGGGTCAGCACCACGATGGCCGCGATCAGGCGCATGACGTCCCCTGCCCTCGCCCGGCCTTGCCGGCGCGAACTTCAGAATGGTGCCACGGCGTCATAGATCCGATGTCCCCATCCAGGCTGCTGCACGTCGGACAGATTTCCGCGACCGCCATAGGACACGCGCGCCTCGGCGATCTTCTCGTAGGAGATCGTGTTGGTGCGCGAGATATCGCGCGGACGCACGATGCCGCCGACGTTGAGCACGCGCATCTCCGTGTTGACGCGAAATTCCTGCGAGCCGCTGATCATCATATTGCCGTTCGGCAACACGTCGGTGACGATGGCGGCGATCGAGAGCTTGATGTCCTCGGTGCGGTCGATTTGGCCGTTGCCCTTGATCTGGGTGTTGGTGCTGAGATTGGCGTTGGCCGATCCCTTGTCGCTCCACCCGGCGACGTCCATCAGCCAGTCGAGCCCGAACTTGACCTGCGAATCGCGCGAGCGGCCGGTCTTGTTGTCGAGCTTGGCCTTGTCCTGCATCGAGATGATGACGGTCACGACATCGCCGGTGCGCCGGGCGCGCGGATCGCGGTAGAGATCGGTGCCGTCGTCCCAGGTCGAGCGATAGCTGACCGGCGTGCGCATGCGCGGCGTCACCGGGATCGGTTCGGCCTGGGTCCGGAGGCCGCTGCCGACCGGCGACATCTGCGGGCCGGTCAGGACCTCGGCCGGATCATGCAGGCACCCGGCCAGCAGCACGGACGTCAGGACGAGCTGGAGGATGAGGATCGGCTTCTTCATCTATTTGGTCTTTCCGTCGTCCACGCGACGCATCCCGCCGAGCAAATCGGCAAGATGCGCCGCGCGTGCCGTATCCATCTCGTTGAAGATCGCGCTCGAGCTCCTCGGGCTGAGCTTGGCGAGCACGGCGGCGGCCGTCTCGTCCGCCATGCCGGCAATCTGGGTCGCCGCGGCGTCGGGCTTCATGCGCGAATAGATCTCGACGACGCTCGCTTCGGCCTTCTTCAGGAAGTCGTCGCGCAGCGCCATCCACTGCTCGTATTCGGCGCGCTTGGCTTCGACCTCGGCGATCCGCTCGCGGAGCAGGGTCTCGGCCTTTTGCAGCTCCTTGAGCTGCCAGGCCAGCCTCGCATCGGCGGCGGGATCGGCGACGTTGCTGCAGAACAGCGCGACCTCGTTGTCCGGGGATGCCGCGGCCTGCGGCGGCGCGGGCTTCGGCGGCGCCGTCACGCTGCCGGGTTTGGCCGGACGTACCGGTGCGGGCGCCGGTGCAAGCGCGGGCGTCTCGGTAGCGGGCACCGCGCCGGTGACCGCGGGGCCCGGGTCTTCGGCGGCCCACGCGGTGGCGCGGATCGAGGCATTGTCGCCTGGCGCCGTCGTGACCGGTTGCGCCTTCTGCGGTCCGGCTGCGCGGGCGCGCGCGAAGGAGAGCAGATTGAGCGGCTTCGACGGCTTGGCCTCGTCCAGGGCGAGCACGGTCGACGCGCTCGCGAGCAATGATGCCGCGACCAGCAGGAGGAGTTTGGCTTTGTGATCCAGCTTCAGCATCGGGCCGCGTGCGATTCTCGCCTCAGACCTCAGCATTGAGCGACCAAGCTTGCACGACGCTTGTGCATCATTGCACGATGACGTCGGCCTGGAGCGCGCCGGCCGTCTTGATCGCCTGGAGGATGGCGATGATGCCCGACGGCTTGAGGCCGATCTGGTTCAGCCCGCGCACCAGGCGCTGCAGATCGCCCCCGCTGAGGATCGCCACCTGCGATCCGGCCTCGTTGGCCTCGACCACGGTCTGCGGGACGACCACCGTCTGGCCTCGCGAGAACGGCGCCGGCTGCGACACCACGGGCATCTCCGTGACGCGGACCGTCAAATTGCCGTGCGTCACCGCAACGGTCGATATCCGCACGTCGCGCCCGATCACGACCGTGCCGGTGCGCTCGTTGATCACCACCCGCGCCGGCGTGTCCGGCTCGACCGTCAGCTCGCCGATCTCGGCGAGGAAACGGACAGGGCCGATGTGGCGCGGCTTCGACAGCACGATGGTGCGGTAGTCGCGCTCGAAAGCGATCTGCGCGCGATAACGTCCGCCGGCAAAGCGGTTGATGGCGTCGAGGATGCGCGTTGCGGTGACGAAGTCCGGATTCTTGAGCTGCAGCACCAGGAACTCCATCTCATGGAGACTTCCCTGCACCTCCCGTTCGACCAGCGCCCCATTCGGAATGCGCCCGGCGGTCGGCGTGCCCTGGCTGACATTCTGCGCCTGGCCGCCGACGCTGTAGCCGGCGACCGTGATCGCGCCCTGCGCCACCGCATAGACCGCGCCGTCCGCCGCGCGCAGCGAGGTCATCACCAGCGTGCCGCCGAGCAGCGAGGTCGCGTCTCCGAGCGACGACACCGTGACGTCCATGCGCTCGCCGGGCCCGATCGAAGGCGTCAGGTCCGCAGTCACCATCACGGCCGCGACGTTACGGGTGCGCAGCGTCGTCGGACGCGGGGGATTGTTGGTGCTCGTGGTCTCGTTTCTGACGTTGATGCCCATGTTTTCGAGCATCGATTGCAGGGACTGCTCCGTGAAGGGAGCGTTGCGAAGCGTATCGCCGGTGCCGTTCAGGCCGATGACGAGGCCGTAGCCGACGATCTGGTTTTCGCGCAAGCCCTTGATGTCCGCGATGTCCTTGATGCGGACGGCGGCATGGGCGCTGACCGCCGAAAGCAGCAGGACGAACGCAAGCAGGATTCTGGTCATGACCCGTCCATGACCTTCACGGTGCCGTCGGGCTGGACCACGCCCCTGATGATCACCCCTGTATCCGTGTTGCGCACCGGGATCAGCGCGCCGGCCGCACCCGATTGCATCGCCGAACCGTAAGTGACGATGGACAGGCCGCTGTCTTCCACCACGACCTTGACCATGGCGCCGCGAGCGACGGTCCAGGGATCTTCCACCGCATTGCTGGGAATCGGCTGGCCCGGCAACAGCGCGCGCCGCGCCATGCGGCCGACCAGCACCTGGCGTCCTTCGATGAACATGGCAACGCCGAGCAGGCTCGGGGCGAAAGCGCGCTCGGTGATCATGTCGTCCCGGATCAGCTCGCCGGCGCGGATCGAAACCGCCGGCACCGGCAGCCGCTTCTCCTCGGCCACGGCGCAGCGCACCGAGGCCAGAAGCAGCAGCACGGCGGCCAACCCGCGCATGATCAGGCCCACCCTGTTCAACATCGAGACACCGGAACTAGCGCATGCCCTTCGAGACGGTCTGGGCCATTTCGTCCGAGGCCTGGATGACCTTGGCGTTCATTTCGTAGGCGCGCTGCGCCGAGATCAACTCGGTGATTTCCTTGACCGGATCGACGTTCGAGGCTTCGAGATATTTCTGGTTGATCTTGCCGTAGCCGGAATCGCCCGGCAGGCCGACGACCGGCGTGCCGGACGCCGTTGTCTCCTTGTAGAGATTGCCGCCCAGCGGCTCCAGGCCCGCTTCGTTGGCGAAGTTGGCGAGGTTGAGCTGGCCGATCTGGCGCGGGTTCACTTCCGTGTCGAGCTTGGCGAACACCTGGCCGGTGGCGTTGACCGTGACCTCGACCGTTCCCTGCGGCACCGTGATCGCGGGATCCAGCAGGTAGCCGTCGATCGTGACGAGCTGGCCGTTGGCATTGGTGTTGAACGAGCCCGCGCGGGTGTATTGCACCTCGTTGTTGGGGCCGAGCACCTGAAACCAGCCGCGGCCGTTGATCGCCATGTCGTAGGGATTGCCGGTCTGCGTCAGCGCGCCCTGGATGTGCAGCTTGCGGATCGCCGCCGACTTGACGCCGAGGCCGAGATTGGCGCCCTCCGGAATTGGCGAGGAGCCGTTGACGTTGGCGACGCCTTGCATGCGGTCCATCTGATAGAACAGGTCGGTGAACTCCGCGCGCGCACGCTTGTACGACGTCGAGTTGATGTTCGCGATGTTGTTCGCGATGACTTCGATGTTGGTCTGCTGGGCGTTCATGCCCGTGGCCGCAATGGCAAGCGATTTCACTAAATCCACTCCTTCAGATCAAATCGACATCCGAACGACTTCTTGATAGGCTTGCACGACCTTGTCGCGGACCGCGACCGCCGTCTGCAGGGCTTGCTCCGCCGACATCAGCGCCTCCACGACCTTGCGTGTCGATTCCTTGCCCTGCATCGCCGAGATCGACGCCGCTTCGCCCGCCTTCAGCGTTCCAATCGCGTCGCTCGTCACCTGCTTCATCACCGATTCGAAGCCGATATCGTCGCCGGACTGGATCGGTGCTGTCACCGCGGGCGAGATGGCCTGCGTCTCGGTCGCGCGTGTCGCGGCCTGTCCTGCGGAGATCGCCGTGGATGAAATCGCCTCAAGCATTGTCAGCTCCTTAGGAGGTCGATGGTCATACCGAGCATCGACCTCACCTGTTTCACGACCTGGAGGTTGGCTTCATAGGAGCGGTTGACTTCCCGCATGTCGGCCATCTCGATCATCATGTTGACGTTGGGCAGCTTGACGTAGCCGGCCTTGTCGGCGGCGGGATGCCCGGGATCGTACTCGACGCGGTACGGCGTGGTGTCGACGCCGATCTCCTTGACCTTCGCGAGCTGCGAGCCCGAGGCACGATCCATCGCGGCATCGAAGGTGATGGTCTTGCGCTGATAGGGGTCGGCACCCGCGGTGCGCCCGGTCGAGGTCGCGTTCGCGAGGTTCTCCGAGACGATGCGCATGCGCGTCGACTGCGCTTCGAGCCCGGAGCTTGCAACCGTCAGAGATGCGCTCAGTGAGTCCAGCATGTCAGTTCACCTCAGGCCTTCGCACCGGCCAGGACCATGCGGTGGAACGACCGCACGATCGCCGAATTCATCGAATAGTCGCGATTGACGTCGCTGCCCTTGATCATTTCCTGCTCGAGGCTGACGGAGTTGCCGGAGTGAACCACCTCCCAGCTGTCCTTCTTCGCGGTCGCGCGCGTGTCGGTCTCGGCCGCGGACAGCCGCATATGCGACGGCGACGTCGTGGCGAGCCTCACCGGCATGCCGTCGAGCACCTTGTTGAACGGCTCGACGTCGCGCGCCCTGAAGCCCGGCGTGTTGGCGTTGGCGACGTTGGTGGCGATGGTCGACTGGCGGAGCTCGAGGTAGCGCGCCTGCGACGATGCGAGTTCGAAGAGATAAAGCGGTCCCACGACAGCCCCGTTCTGGTCCATTCGGGGAGAGCCTAGGGCGTTAAGCTTTCGTCAAGCTGTTGGGCCGGACGTCGTCCTCGGAATTCTACTGAACCTTCTCGGTCCGCGGTGCCTGCTTCGACTGGAGGAAGTAGATGATCTCGGCGACAGGGCGGAAGAATTCCGCCGGGATCACCTGATCGACCTGCACCGCCTCGTAGAGTGCGCGCGCCAGCGCCTTGTTCTCGATCACCGGAATCCGGTTCTGCTCGGCGACTTCGCGGATCTTCAGAGCGATCACGTCCACGCCCTTGGCCACAACGAGCGGCGCGGGGTTCTCCTCACGCTGGTAGCGCAGAGCGATCGCGAAATGCGTCGGGTTCGCGATCACCAGCGTTGCGCGCGCAGCGGAGGCGATCATGCGTTGCCGCGAGCGGTCGCGCGCCAGCGAGCGGAGGCGCGCCTTGACCAGCGGATCGCCCTCGGCCTGCTTGTGCTCGTCCTTGATCTCCTGCTTGGTCATGCGCAGCTCGCGCCGCCAGTGGAAGCGCGCCCAGGCGAGATCGATCGCGACCAGCACGATGGTCGCGATGCAGATCGCCGAGACGATCCGCATCGCGATGTTCAGGATCATCTCCGGCAGCGCGACCGGATCGGTGTACATCGCCTCGAATGCCTTCGCCTCCGACGCGCGCAAGACGAAGACGACCACGGAGGTCACCGCCGCCAGCTTGAACAGCGACTTGGCGAACTCGACGAGGCCACGCGTTCCGAACAGCCGGCTCCAGCCACCGATCGGAGAGATCCGCGACAATTCCGGCTTGATGCGCTCCAGCACGAAGCGCGGCGCGTTTTGCAGCAGCGAGGAGGCGAGCCCGAACACCATGAGGATGACGACCAGCGGCACCAGGAAGCGCAGCGCCTGCAGGCCGACCACGGTGAGCAGGTTCTGCGCGTCCGCGCCGGTGGAGAGCGGGAAGCCTTCCGGATCGTCGAGCAGGCTCGTCAAGGTCGGCGTCAATTGCTGCACGCCCTGACCGATCAGGAACGCCATGATGACCAGCAGCGCGGCCATCGAGGCGAACATGGAGGCCTCCCGAGAGACCGGGATCCTGCCCTGTTCGAGCGCATCACGGACTTTCTTCTCGGTCGGCTCTTCTGTTTTGCTCTCCTGATCGGATGATTCTGCCATGCCCGTTCAGCGGTCAGCGGAAGACCAGCTCATCCTCCTGCTCGGGGTTGAGCTCGATTTCGCCCTTCTCCGCGAGGTCGAGCGCGAGATCTGTGATCACGCGCCGCGCCTCCAGCACGTCGCGCTGGTTCGAGGGTTCGCCGATGGCGAGCTCGTGCTCCACGACGCGGCGGACGCGCGATGCGACCGAGGACAGGATCAGCTCCCGGAAGTGCTTGTCGGTACCCTTCAGTGCGATGACGATGCGGTCGGTCGGCACCTGGTCGAAGATCATGGTGCGCGCCTTCGGCGTGAGGTTGGTGACGTCGTCGAAGGTGAACAGCAGCTCCTTCAGCACTTCGGCCGACTTCGGCCGCTTCTCCGACAGGCTCTTGAGCATGTCCTCGATATGGCCGCGCTCCATCTTGTTGATGATGTCGGCGACACGGGCATAGGTGTCGGCGCCGAGATTGCGGGCGAAATTGAGCGTCAGGTCTTCGTGCAGCGTCTTCTCGAGCACCTTCATCGCATCGTCGACGATCGGCTTGAGGCTGAGCACGCGTCGCATCAGCTCGTTGCGCAGGCTCGAGGGCAGCTGGCTCATCACCTTGGCGGCACAGGACGGCTTGACCTTGGACAGGATCAGCGCCGCGGTCTGCGGATGCTCCTTGGAGAGGTAGGTCGCCAGCGAGTTTTCCGACACCGACGAGACGCGATCCCACACCGACCGGCTCGAATTGCCGAGCAGGTCGGTCATGATCGCCGAGACCTGGTCGGCCGGAAGCACGTCGCCGAGCACGGCCTCCAGGCCACCGATGGTGCCGAGAATGTTGGCACCCATCGAGAACTGCTGGGCGAACTCCTCGACGATCCCCTCGAGCTCCTGCGCCGTGATCGGCCGCAGCTCGGCCGCGGCCTTGGTGACGACGCGGATTTCCTGCGGCTCGAACTGCGAGAGCACGCTCGCGGCCGCCTGCCGACCCATGGCCAGCAGGAGCGCGGCGACCTTTTCCGTTCCACCGAGCGTGGCAACGCCTCGCTGCTTGACGGGAGCGATGCCGACCTGTGCAGCCATGGTCAGCTATCGCCCTGCCCCAGCGGCCCGACAATCTCCGTGAGCGAGACGCCGAAGCGGGAATTGTCCTCTTCGACGACGACCACCTCGCCGCGCGCGACGATGCGGCCGTTGACGACGACGTCGACGGGCTCGCCGACCCGGTGGTCGAGCGGAACCACGGCGCCGCGGCCTAGCTTCATGAGGTTCGCGACCGGAATGGTCGCCGATCCCAGCACCACCTGCATGGTGACGGGAATGCGCAGGATGGCATCGACGTTGGCGAACTTGCCGCTCTCCTCAGCCGTGCGCGCGGCGATTTCCGCGAGCCGCTCCAGCGGAGTCGTGTCGGTATGCCCCTCGTCGCCGGCAGGTGCTCGCGTGGCAGAGTCATAGTCGAAGGATTGCGCCATCTGGTATCGCCTCTTGGTATTTCCGCTCCCGGAGCGCCCTAGCGTTCCGCTCGTATTGGTTCTGCCGGCTTCGATTTCAGTGCTTGTTCACTTCAGTGCCGCCGGCGGTCGTGGCCGGCGCCAGCCCGCTGCGGGCATCGAGCGCGGCGATCGCCTCATGCGCCTGGTCGATCTTGGTGCTCAGCACGTTGGCGAGCCGCCCGAGATTGGCGGTGGAATCATGCGCCGCGGTGATGACCGTGTCGAAGGCGCCCGCCGTCTCGTGCACGATGGTGGAGAACTCGCCCTGGTAGCTGCGCAGCCGCGCCAGCTCGCGGTGCATCCGCGTCACCCGCATGCTGGTGAAGGCGAGCGCGATCAGCAGCACGGCATCAACGAGATAGGATATCATCGACGAACTCCCGTTTCTGGTCGACGGGATCGGCCACCTGCATGGCGTAATAGCCATCAAGCTGGCCGATCTGACACCAGAACAGCACCTGATTGTTGCTCTCGAGGCGGGCCAGCGTGCGCGGCGTCGCCTCAAGCTCCAGAACCTGCCCGACCTTGAACTTCACGACGTCCTCGAGCGAGATCATCTTCTCGTCGAGCACGGCACTCAGCGTCACCTCGGTACGTTGGACCTCACTCTCCATCTGCTCGCGCCAGCGCGGATCGGTCGTGCGGCCGTCGCTGGCGGTGACGGTTGCAAGCTTCTGCCTGAGCGGGTTGAGCGCGGAGTGCGGAATGATCAGGAACATCTGACCGCCGCGGTAGAGCGCCTGCACCATCATGTTCGCGCAGATGGACATGTTGCTGGCGCGTCCGATCGCCAGCGACGCCATCGCAGTCTCGACACGCTCGACGCGGAAGGTGACGTTGGACGTTCCGGCGAAGGCGCCCTGCAGCGCCTTGGCAAAGCGCTCGAACAGCGCCTGGACCAGCCGGATCTCGATGTTCGAGAACGTGCGTTCGACGTCGAGCGGCGGTTCCGCGCCGTCGGATCCGAACATCGCCTCGACCATCGTGAACACGAAGTCGCGGTCCAGCATGATGATGACGCGCGAATCCCACTGCTCGGCATAGAGCACCGCGGCGACCGCGTTACCCTCGTAGTCCTTGATGATGTCGCCGAGAGGATCGTTGGTGATGCCGTTGACCGAGAAATAGCACGGCGTTCCGGCCATCGGCTGCAGGCTGTCGGTGCACGATGCCGCCATGCGATCGAAGATCACATTGAGCATCGGCATGCGTTCGATCGAGATGCCGGCAGCGTCCAGCAGATAGTTCGGGAGCTGCTTCTTCTGATCGACGCCGACGTCGTCTTCCATCATCATGCGCGGGCCGCCTTCGGTTCAGCATCGGACACGACGGCCTTGGGACCTGCGATCGTCTCGTTCTCGACGACGTCGATCGAGGGCCGCTCGCTGCTCGCGATCATCTTGCGGCCGTGCTCGACGGCGATCTGCGGCATGGCGCCGTTCATGAAGGCCAGCAGCGTCTGCTTGACGATGATGTAGGGGCGGCACTTCTTCTCGCGCGTCATCTTGATCTTGATCGCGAAGGGCGAAAGGACGCCATAGGACAGGAAGATGCCGGCAAAGGTGCCGACCAGGGCCGCGCCGATGAAGCCGCCCAGCAACTTCGGGGACTGGTCGAGCGCGCCCATCGCCTTGATGACGCCGAGCACGGCGGCGACGATGCCGAGCGCCGGCAGTGCCTCGGAGACCGTCACCAGCGCATGATAGGGCGCCAGCTTGCCCTTCACGATGGTGTGGATCTCCTCGTCCATCAGCGCCTCGATCTCGTGGGTGCGCGCATTGCCCATGATGATGAGGCGGACATAGTCGCAGATGAACTGGAGCAGCGAGGGATCTCCGAGCACGCTCGGAAACGCCTTGAAGATCTCGGAAGAGGCGGGATCGTCGATATGCGCCTCGACCTCGTTGCGGCCCTTGCCGCGCAGCTCGCGCATCAGGGCGTGGAGCGCCCCGAGCAGATCAAGGTAGTAGCGCTGGCCCGGCACCGCGCCGGTGATGGCCTGCATGCAGGCGACGCCGGTGTCCACGACCGTCTTCCACGGATTGGCCACGATGAAGGTGCCGACCGCGGTTCCCATGATGATCACGAACTCCCACGGCTGCATCAGCACGCCCAGGTGCCCGCCCATGGCGGCAAATCCACCGAGCAGCGCCGCTACCGTGATGAAAACCCCCACGAAACTGCCCAACGCGCCGCTCCATCGCCGATCCCATCGGGAATATCTAGTCGGCGAGCCTTGCGCGAAGCTGGCTTCCTGCCTCGCCAGCCTCGCGCAAGCAATCGGCGGCAGCTTGTGGCGGCGTCGCAACAGCGGCCGGAGGGGCGCCTGTCATGCTATCCACCATCGCGGACTACACCAGACTGACCCAGGACATGGGCAAATCGCTGACCCAGGTCGCGACGCAGCCGGATGTCAGCCGCGAGACCGATTACTTCCTGGGCCATATCGGCAACGTGAAGACGATCGACGACTTCCTGAAGGACTATCGGCTCTACTCCTACGCGATGAAGGCCTATGGCCTCAGCGACATGACCTACGCCAAGGCGTTCATGCGCAAGGTGCTGACCGAGGGTGTCGCGAACAAGGACACCTTCGCCAACAAGCTGACCGACACCCGCTACCGGGAATTCGCCGCCGCCTTCAATTTCGCCGCCCTCGGCAGCAATGCGACACAGACCACCCAGGCCACGACCGGGACGGCGACCCATTACGTCACGCAGACGATGGAGCAGAAGGCCGGCGACCAGAACGAGGGTCTGCGGCTGGCGCTCTATTTCACCCGCAAGGCGTCCACGATCACGACCGCCTACCAGGTCCTTGCGGACAAGGCGCTGACGCAGGTGGTTCAGACCGCGCTCGGCCTGCCCTCGACGATCAGCGCGGCCGACATCGACGCCCAGGCCAAGCTGATCACGAACAAGGTCAAGCTCAGCGATTTCCAGGACCCGGCCAAGGTCACCAAATTCGTGCAGCGCTTTGCGGCGATGTGGGACGCGACCCAGGCCCAGAGCGACAGCTCGACCAATTCCGCGCTGGTCCTGATCGGCGGCGCGTCCTCGGCCAGCATGGATATCGACATGCTCTCTAAACTTCAGTCCATCCGGCTCGGAAAGTAACTCATGCAATCGGCCCTCTATGTGGGTTTGTCGG
The DNA here is from genome assembly GCF_006658625.1 of Bradyrhizobium sp. UNPF46. NCBI lineage: Bacteria > Pseudomonadati > Pseudomonadota > Alphaproteobacteria > Hyphomicrobiales > Nitrobacteraceae > Bradyrhizobium > Bradyrhizobium sp. UNPF46. The sequence continues at coordinate 4,075 of NZ_LFJB01000110.1, read as the reverse complement.
CCCAGGTCGCCCTCGAAAAGCGCCTCCAGACGATCGCCAACAACGTTGCCAACGTCAACACGGCGGCGTTCCGCACCGACGTGGTGAAGTTCGAGACCGTGCTGTCCAAGGCCGGCCCGAACCCGGTTGCCTTCTCCTCGCCCGGGGACAACATCATCTCGCGCGAGCAGGGCAACATCACCGAGAGCGGCAACCCGCTCGACGTCGCCGTGGTCGGCCAGGGCTGGATCGCCTTCGCCGGCCCGAACGGCACGGTCTATACCCGCGACGGCCGCCTCCAGATCGCCCCCAACGGCGATCTTCAGACCGTGAGCGGCTTTCCGGTCGTCGATTCCGGCGGCGCGCAGATCACGCTCGATCCCAACGGCGGACCCATTTCGATCGCGCGCAACGGCGCAATCACCCAGGACAACAACGAGATCGGCACCATCGGTCTGTTCAACATCCCGGCCGATGCCAATCTCGAGCGCTACGGCAATTCCGGCGTCACGCCGGACCGGCCCGCGACCGCCATCGCCGATTTCTCCCGCGACGGCTTCAAGCAGGGCTATGTCGAGGGCTCCGGCGCCAATCCCATGATGGAATTGACCAAGCTGATCGCGGCCTCGCGCGCCTTCGACGGCACCAATTCGATGATCGAGGGCACCGAGGGTTCGCTTCAGAACGCCATTCGGACGCTGGGCGAACCCGGCAAGTGAAGCGCGCCTTTCGCGCGTTGAAATTGAGGTTGGACTGATACCTTGAACGCTCTTCGGCAACTCGAGTGGGCGCTGCTGGAGCTTCAGCAGAGCACGCCCCTGGCAAGCGTCAGCGGCGCGATCTCCGAGATCGCGCCGACGCATTTCCGTGTCTCCGGCCTGTCGCGCTTCGTCAGGCTCGGCGAGCTCATCGGCGTCAATTCGGGCGGCAAGGCTCAGATCGGCGAAGTGGTGCGGATCGACAGCGACGGCATCGTCGCCAAGCCGTTCGACCGGCAGTTCGGCGGCGGCCTCGGCTCCGTCGCCTACCGGATGCCGCCTTTGTCCTTTGCGCCCGACCCGAGCTGGAAGGGCCGCGTCATCAACGCGCTCGGCGCGCCCCTGGACGGACAGGGCCCCCTCACACCGGGATCGCGGCCGGTCTCGGCGGAAGCCGAGGCGCCTTCGGCGATGAAGCGCGCGCGCGTCCACAAGCCGCTGCGCACCGGCGTGCGCGTCATCGACCTGTTCGCACCGATCTGCGCCGGCCAGCGCGTCGGCATCTTTGCCGGCTCCGGTGTCGGCAAATCGACGCTGCTTGCGATGCTCGCCCGCAGCCAGGGTTTCGACACCGTGGTACTGGCCCTGGTCGGCGAGCGCGGCCGCGAGGTGCGCGAGTTCATCGAGGACGTGCTGGGCAACGATCGTCAGCGCGCCGTCACCATCGTGTCGACGGGAGACGAGAGCCCGATGATGCGGCGGCTGGCGCCGAAGACGGCCATGGCGGTCGCCGAATATTTCCGCGACCGCGGCGAATCGGTCCTGCTCATGGTCGATTCGATCACACGTTTCGCCCACGCCGCCCGCGAGGTCGCGCTCGCCGCCGGCGAGCCGGCGGTCGCGCGCGGCTATGCACCGACGGTCTTCACCGATCTGCCGCGCCTGTTGGAGCGTGCCGGCCCGGGTGAGGAAGGCTCCGGCACGATCACCGGAATCTTCTCCGTGCTGGTCGATGGCGACGATCACAACGAGCCGATCGCCGACACCATCCGCAGCACGCTCGATGGACACATCGTGCTCTCGAGGCACATCGCCGACCAGGCGCGCTATCCGGCCGTCGACGTTCTGGCCTCGGTCTCCCGTCTCGCCCACAACGTCTGGGACCCCGAGGAGCGCGAATTGGTGAGCAAGCTGCGCTCCATGATCGCCAAATACGAGGACACCCGCGATCTTCGCTTGATGGGCGGCTATCAGTCGGGGCGTGATTCGGGGCTCGATCAGGCGGTCGACATGGTCCCGAGAATCTACAGCGCGATGCGGCAGGACGCTTCGGCTCCGCCGAGCGCCGACCCGTTCCGCGAGCTCCGGGACATGCTGCGGGGCGACTAGAGCATTTTCGGTTCTGATTGAATCAGAACCGAAGCTCCATATTCGTGTTTTGACGCGTTTTCTTCACGCGAACCGGTATCCACTTCGCTCGAAAACGCTCTAGCGGGTCGGGGAGCGGACACGGCGCGCGAGATGGGCCCGCCATCCGTTCCCGCGCGTTGTTTTCGACAGCAGATTGCGCATGCCGCCACGCCGCCCACGCATGCGCCGCACGGCCCTCACCGGTTTCCATCATGGCCCGACTCCGCCACTCGGGTGAGTGGAACGGGCGGCCACGCCGGAAGCGATTGTACGGACGATTGGCGCGCCCGGCACTCAACAACCGACGCGTGCAATTCCTGTGAGTTCCCTTGACGATTCTCGGACACCACGCACAAGTTGTGGATGACGTGCCTGTGCTCATCATCCGTGATACACAAGCTTCGATCATTTTGTCTCGAACGCAGACAGCAAGATGCATCGCAATCAAAGCGTCGCAGAACTGAATTCACATTGCGCCCGGACAACGTATTGCATTCACTAACATGTGTCCTGAAGAGCGAGATCGTCTTGAACGTTACACTCGCCTGCGACGACATCCGGGGCTCACACGCGTCTCTACTTGATTTTGTTGAGAAGCTCATTCATCGTTTCCAACGGAATATAAGAAACGTCTGCGTGTGACTTGAACTCAGGGGCTTCGGTTGAACTATTCCGATCCATCGTCTGCTGGCGACGGCAAACCGGGCTCCCGTGCGACGACGACGCCGTTGGCATACCAACGGCACAGTTTCCCACTCCGGAGCACGCGAGCCCCATCGCTTCCGATCGGGCGCGCTGCAATTCGTTCCTTCGAAGGAGAGCTCGACTCGATTTGCGCGCCGAACGGCTGCAACCGTTCGATGTCTTTCGGAGGATTCGCGGGCCACAACGCAAAGCGGCTTCGGGACGCCGCCGACGAAGTTCCGGGGACGAGGTAGGTTCATGCCATTGGCACGAGAAGCCGTCGAGCTGCTGGTTCAGGCGGCGAGGGCTTGGTATTTCGAAGGCAACCGGCATGGATTGCGCGATCGGGAATGGATGGCGCTGCGCTTTCTCGGCCGCGCCAACAGGTTTTCGCGCACGCCTTCCGCGCTCGCCGGCTTCATCGGCGCCACCAGAGCGACTGCATCGCAAATCGTGAAGACGCTGGAGAGCAAGTCCTTTCTGGTGCGCAAGCCGTCGCAGGAGGACAAGCGTTCCGTCGTCCTGCACGTCACCGCCCAGGGCGAGAAATGCCTGAGCCAGCACGACCCGATCAACCACGTGGTCAACGCGGTCACGGCGCTCGGCAACGACGAATGCGTCAGGCTGCGCGACTCGCTTCGCGAGGTCCTCAATCACCTCGACGCAGCACATCAGCGGCTCGACGCCAGCGTCTGCCGGGACTGCATGTTTCTCGCCGAACGCGGCCCGAGCACCTCCAAGGCACGCGCGAGCGCCGAATTCATGTGCCGCTTGTATCGCGCTCCGATCTCGCTCGAGGAGACCGAGCTGCTGTGCACCAGTTTCGAGCGCACCCGCGACCGCCCGAAGATCGAGGAGCATCTCGATCGCGCACGGATGGCGAGCCAGGGCTGAGGCGCGCGCAATTTCCGGGCGAGTCCTTGGACAAGGCTTTCGGATCATTTCGTAGCCGCTCCTTTTCTTGAAATGTCGCGCGGCCCTCCCGTATCCCGGACACGATCCGGCGCGAAGCGCTGCTGCGTATCGCCGGAGCGCTGCGCGGCGTGCGGGGCATGGGAGCGGAGCATGGCGCACGCGCTCTCCTCCTCGGCAATGACGGCGGATGAGGCGATGGCTCGCCCCCCAAGCAACATCATTCCCCGCGAAGGCGGGGAATCCAGTACGCCGCAGCTTCTCGATTCAATCACGACCGTCTCGGCGTACTGGATCGCCCGGTCGAGTGTTTAGACCGGACAGATCACTGACAGGTGTTCGGAGACATAGCTGACACATCAAGATGGGCTGGATTGGTCGATTCGGGAGGC
>NZ_LFJB01000083.1:0-147905 GCF_006658625.1 Bradyrhizobium sp. UNPF46 | reverse complement strand
CCGTTCGTCCGCACGCGGCCTCGGGCTCACAGGGACTACCCGCCCTGCCCGCACCTCTCATGCCGACGCTGCCGCGTCCACCGCAAGCCCGGCTCGCGAACATGACGACCACAAGTCGCCCCTCTTGGATGAGCCGGGATGAGCGACACATACGACAAAACCGAATTTCGGTAAAGTGGAATATTTTGGCGCGAAGGGCTTGACGCGGCGGCGAAACAGGGACCTGACGCCCTGCGGCGGCGGGGCGCCGAGATGCCGCGCAACATCTGTTTACATTCAGCAACGTTCAGGCTGCCGAAAGGCCACGATCGGGCGGCTAATGGACCCGGTTCCGACTACCCATTCCGAGGGCCACGGGCATCGCCCGCCCCCGGCAAGGCCATGGATCTCAGCCGATTTGATGCCGTTACGCGTGTTCGCCACCGTTCCCACGCCAGCCCTAGAGCAGAACCATCGCCCGACGTCGCCCCCGTTGCGCGCTGCCTTCTCGCGCGCCGGATCGGCCTGCGCCGCATTGATGTTGGGCGCGATGTTGGCCGGCTGCGCCGTCGGCCCGGACTATGCCGGACCGCCGAAGCTCGACATGCCCGCGCACTGGAGCGCCAGACCGGCGTCGCGCCGGCAGGCCGGCACGCTGGACCGCTGGTGGCTGCGCCTGCGCGATCCCTTGCTCAACCGTCTGATCGAGCAGGCCATCGACGCCAATCCGAGCGTTGCCAAGGCCAAGGCGGTCGTGCGCGAGGCACGCGCAACGGTTCAACAGACCAGCGCCGGCCTGTTTCCTTCGGTGAGCGGCTCGGCCTCGGTGACCGACAACAAGAGCAGCGCCGGCTCCGCCTCGACCGTGGTCGACACTTCACCCTACACGCTGCACCAGGCGAGCTTCGATTCGAGCTGGGAGCTCGACCTGTTCGGCGGCACGCAGCGGAGCATCGAGGCGGCGCTGCGCGGCGAGCAATCCGCCGAAGAGGATTTGCGCGACAGCCTCGTCACGTTGATCGGCGATGTCGCCGCCTATTACGTCGAGGCGCGCGGCTATCAGGCCCGGATCGCGCTGGCGCAGCGCACATCGACCTCGCAACGCGACACCGAAAAGCTCACCCGCAGCAAGTACGACGCCGGCAGCGGCAACGCCGTCGATCTCGCCAAGGCCACCGCACAGGCCGCCAGCACGGAAGCGAACGTGCCGACCTATCAGGCCGCGCTTGCCGCCGACATTCACCGTCTCGGCATCCTGCTCGGACGGCCGCCGGACGGCGTCGCTGCGCTGATGGCGAAATCCGCACCCGTGCCGGCGCCGCGCATGCCGCTGCCCACGGGCCTGCCCGCGGATCTCTTGATGAACCGTCCCGATGTTGCCAGCGCCGAGCGCAAGCTCGCGCAGGCCACCGCCAAGATCGGCGCGGCCGAAGCCGACCGCTATCCGGCGGTGTCGCTGACCGGGTCGGTCGGCACATCGGCGCTGCGCGCCGGCGACCTCGCCAAATATTCCAGCGTGAGCTGGTCGGTCGGGCCATCCGTCACGGTGCCGGTGTTCGACGCAGGCAAGCGCCTCGCCACCGTCAGGATCGCGGAGGCGCAACGCGACCAGGCGTTCGCGACGTTCCATTCGACCGTGCTCACCGCCTTCGAGGACGTCGAGAACGCACTGGTGTCGCTGTCGCAGGATTGCATCCGCGCGACCAAGCTCGCGGAAGCCGCGAAGAACTACCGCGAGGCTGCAAGATTGTCGCGGTCGCTGTTCGAGACCGGCAGCGCCAGCTTCATCGACGTGCTGGACGCCGAACGCTCGCTCTACTCGGCCGAGGATTCGCTGATCCAGAGCAAGGTGTCGGCGGTCAAGGACTACATTTCCCTCGCCAAGGCGCTCGGCGGGGGCTGGTCCGATCCGGTCGACATTTCGACGCCAATCATCGTGGACACCAACACGGGACCGCACGTCCGGGAGACGGTGAAGTGACTGATATCATCACCGCCAAGCGACTGAAGATCGCCGCGGCAATCGTCGCCGTCGTGACGACCGGCGTCGTCGCGGCCATGCGCTTTCCGGGGACGTCGAACAAGGCGCAGTCCTACATCACGGCGCCGGTCACCGTCAGCGATCTGCGCGAGGAGGTGCTCGCGAGCGGCACGCTGAAGCCGGCGCGACTGACCGCGGTCGGCGCCCAGGTGTCGGGCCGGATCACCGCCCTCAACGTTCGCGTCGGCGATACGGTCAAGGCCGGCGACGTCATCGCCCAGATCGACCCCGTCACCAAGCAGAACGATCTGCGCAGCTCCGAGGCGTCGCTCAAGAACTACCGGGCGCAGAAGGCCGAGAAGGAGGCCGCGCTGGTGCTGGCCGAAGCCAACCTCGCGCGCCAGCAGGCGACATTGGCGCAGCACGCCACATCGCGCAGCGATTTCGACAGCGCGGATTCCACCGTGCGGCAGACCCGCGCCCAGATCGCCGCCCTCGAAGCCCTGATCGTGGGGGCGGAAGCCAGCGTCGAGACCGCGCGCGTGAACCTCGAATACACCCGCATCACCGCGCCGATCGACGGCACGGTCCTCGCCACGGTGGCGCAGGAAGGACAGACGGTCAACGCGGTGCAGTCCGCGCCGACCATCGTGGTGCTGGGCCAGCTCGAGACCATGACGGTGCGGGCGGAGATCTCCGAGACCGACATCGTCAAGGTCAAGCCGGGACAATCGCTGTACTTCACCATCCTCGGCGACCAGGACCATCGCTACGAGGCCCGGCTGGAGCAGATCGAGCCGGCCCCCGAGTCGATCAAGACCGACGCCAGCTTCTCCTCGACCACCACGTCCTCGTCCAGCTCGAGCTCGAGTTCGTCGAGCTCGACCAGCACGGCGATCTACTACATCGGCGTCTTCAACGTCCCGAACAAGGACTATGCGCTGCGGACCTACATGACCGCCGAGATTCACATCGTCACCGGCGAGGCCAAGCGCGTGAAGGTGATCCCCGCGCTGGCCGTAATGCGCAAATCCGACGGCCGCAGCACCGTCCGCACCCTCAGCGCGTCCGGTGACGTCAGCGAGCGCGAGGTCAAGACCGGCCTCAACGATCGCACCATCGTGGAGATCAGGTCCGGTCTCGACGAGGGCGAGCGGGTCGTCACCGGAGAGGCGAGCGAGCAGACCGCCTCGCGCGGCGCGCCGGGTGGCCCGCCCGGAGGTCTCTGACATGGCCGATCCGATCATCGCGCTGGAGAACGTCCGGCGGGAATTCGCGACCGGAGACACCAGCGTGGTCGCGCTCGACGACCTCTCGCTGGGCATTCAGCCCGGCGAGATGGTGGCGATCATCGGATCGTCCGGATCGGGCAAATCGACACTGCTCAACATCCTCGGCTGTCTCGACCGCCCGACATCCGGCACCTATCGCGTCGCCGGCAAGAACGTCGCCGAGCTCGATGCCGACCAACTGGCGGCGCTGCGGCGTGAGCATTTCGGCTTCATCTTCCAGCGCTACCACCTGCTTGGCGACCTCTCCGCCACCGCGAATGTCGAGATCCCCGCCGTCTATGCCGGCGTCAGTACGCGCGAACGACGCGCGCGCGCGAATGGGCTGCTCGAGCGGCTCGGCGTCGGCACGAGGGGCGGTCATCGCCCGAACCAGCTCTCCGGCGGCCAGCAGCAGCGCGTCTCGATCGCACGTGCGCTGATCAACGGCGCGGAGGTCATCCTGGCGGACGAGCCGACCGGCGCGCTCGACCGGCGCAGCGGCGAGGAAGTGCTGAAGATCCTGAAGGAACTGCATCGCGAGGGGCGGACGATCATCATCGTCACCCACGATGCCGATGTCGCCGCCCGGGCCGATCGCATCATCGAATTGCGGGACGGCCGGATCGTCGACGACCGCCGCACGCAAGCCGCCGGCGTACCGGAAGCGGCTGCCGCAGCGCCGCGGGCGGCTTCGGCCGGCGGCACCGGCTGGAGCGGCGGATTGGGACGCCTGCGGGAGGCGTCGCGGATGGCGCTGGTGGCGATGGCCGCGCATCGGCTGCGCGCCTTCCTCACCATGCTCGGCATCATCATCGGCATCGCCGCCGTGTCGTCCGTGGTCGCGCTCGGCAACGCTTCCCAGCGCAAGGTGCTGTCGGACATCTCGAACCTCGGCACCAACACGATCGAGGTGTTTCCGGGCAAGGACTTCGGCGACGCGCGCGCCGGCAAGATCAAGACCCTCGTGCTCGGCGATGCCCGCGCGCTCGACCGGCAGGACTTCATCGCCGGGGTTACCCCGACGGTCTCGACCAGCACGACGGTGCGCTATCGCGGCAGCGAGTCCAACGTGCTGGTCAACGGCGTCGGAGAAAGCTATTTCCAGGTCAAGGGCGCCAAGCTCGCGAAAGGACGCCTGTTCGACGCCGATGCGGTGCGCAACATCGAGCGGCAGGCCGTCATCGACGACAACACCCGCAAGACGTTCTTCGCCGACGACCAGACCTCCGGCATCGGCCGCGTGATCTGGCTCGGCAAGGTGCCGTGCCGTATCGTCGGCGTCATCGCCCAGCAGCAGGGCGGATTCGGCTCCAACCAGAACCTGTCGGTGTACCTGCCCTACACCACCGTGCAGGCGCAGTTCACCGGCGATCGCGCCCTGCGCAGCATCCTGCTGCGGATCAGCGACGCGGTCTCGACCAACCTGGCGCAGGACGCCGTGACCACGCTGCTGACGCAGCGGCACAATACCAAGGATTTCGTCATCCTCAACACCGACGACATCCGCCGCACCATCACCAGCACGACGCAGACGCTCGCCTTCCTGGTGGCCGCGATCGCGGTGATCTCGCTGGTCGTCGGCGGCATCGGCGTGATGAACATCATGCTGGTCTCGGTGTCGGAGCGGATCGGCGAGATCGGCGTGCGCATGGCGGTCGGCGCGCGGCGCAGCGACATCCTGCAGCAATTCCTGGTTGAGGCGACGCTGATCTCGTCCATCGGCGGCATCGCCGGCATCCTGATCGCGATCCTGCTCGGCATGGCGATCAACATCGCGATGCCGGGCTTCCAGGTCACCTATTCGATGTACTCGATCGGCGCGGCATTCCTGACCTCGACCGGGATCGGGGTCGCCTTCGGCTTCTTCCCGGCCCGCCGCGCCGCCTTCCTCGATCCCGTGGTGGCTTTGAGCCGTGACTGATTCTAGGATTGCACCATGACCGTAGTTCTTCGGACGAGACAATCGTCCGCCAATCGGCCAACGATCGGAATTCCCGATGCGGTACCCGTCATGACCAATGGCACGCAAAACATCCTGATCGTCGAAGACGACCAGCAGACCCGCGACCTCATCTCGCGTTACCTCGGCGAGCACTCGTTTGCGGTCGGCGCGGTCACGAACGGCAAGGAGATGGACCGGTATCTGGCGCAGAACAAGGTCGACCTGATCGTGCTCGACCTGATGCTGCCGGGGGAGGACGGCCTCAGCCTGTGCCGCCGCGTGCGCATGGAATCCATGACGCCGATCATCATCCTCACGGCGAAGGGCGAGGATCTCGATCGCATCCTCGGCCTCGAGATGGGGGCCGACGACTATCTGCCGAAACCGTTCAATCCGCGCGAACTCGTTGCCAGGATCAGCGCCGTGCTGCGCCGGCAATCGAGCGGGCGTACGATCAGCTCCGCCGCAGCGCGCCTCAAGTTCCACGGCTGGACCGTCGACCTTCGCTTGCGGGAGTTGCGCGACCCCGAGGGCGCGCAGGTGCCGCTGACCAGCGCCGAGTTCGATCTGCTGCAGGCCTTCTGCGAACGCGCCGGCCGCATCCTCACCCGCGACAATCTCCTGAGCGTGACGCGCGGCCGTCCCGGCAGCAGCTTCGGCCGCAGCATCGACGTGCTGGTCAGCCGGCTGCGCCGCAAGCTCGACCGCACGGAAGAGACGTCCGTGATCAAGACCGTGCGCACCGGCGGTTACGTCTTCACGCCGGTGGTGGAGGAAGCATGAGCCGCGCCACCGACATCCTGGCGCTGTTCAGCTTCCGGCGGATCAGCGGCCAGATCGCGGCGCTGGTGCTGGTGTCGCTGGTCCTGATCCATGTGCTGATCGCCGGATATTTCCTGCTCAACCGGCCGAATCTGCTGGCCAACACCCCGATCGAGCAATTCGAGCTGATCGCGCGGATCATCAGCAATACGCCCAAGGCGGAGCGCGCTCTCGTTCTCGATAGCATCAGCCGGACCTTTCCGGCGCTCAAGCTGCAATTGCGGGACGGCGTCTCTACGTCCGTTGCGCCGCTGCCGGCGCGAACGTCGCTCCCCATTCCGTCCGCGCTTGGGGGCCGGGCCGAGTTCATCGCCGGCTCCGGCGCGCAGGAGGATCGGGTCTGGTTCTATCTTGCCAGCGACGACGTGCTCGAAGCCACGATCGGGTCGCCCAGGATGCCGGCCTTCGTCAGCGGCCTCTGGACCTCGACGCTGCTGTTCCTGGTGGCGAGCGTCACGCTGCTCGGCATCTGGGCCGGCCGCGCACTGTCCTCGCCGCTGTCGGCATTTGCGCGTGCGGCGGAGAATTTCAGCCTGAGCCGGTCCTCGCCGCCGCTGCCGGAAAACGGGCCGGAGGAGATCAGGTCCGCGGCCAGGGCGCTGAACCGGATGCGCGAGCGCATCAGCGCGCTGATGAACGACCGGACGCGAATGCTTGCCGCCATCAGCCATGATCTGCGCACGCCGATCACGCGGCTCCGGCTGCGTTCGGAATATATCGAGGATCCGGCGCAACGCACCCAGACCGTCCGCGACCTCGACCAGATGCAGTCGATGCTGGAATCGGTGCTCTCCCTGTTGCGCAGCGAAAGCCCGGTCAAGCCGACGCTGGTCGACGTCGCCGCGCTGCTTCAGATGGTCTGCGAGCAGTTCTCCGATTCCGGCCACGCCGTGAGCTATTCCGGCCCGGACAGGGCCGCCTTCATCCTGCGATCGGACGAGATCATCCGCGCGATCACCAACCTCGTGCAGAACGCAACGCGCTTCGGAACCGAAGTCGAGGTCACGCTGTTGGCGTCGGGGGATCGGCTCGTCATCGACGTGTCCGACAATGGACCGGGCATCCCCGACGAAAGGAAGGCGGCGATGCTGGAACCCTTCGTGCGCGGTGAGGACGCCCGGACCATGGACGAGACGGCCGGATTTGGCCTCGGCCTGTCGATCGCACAGGCGATCGTGACCGCGCATGACGGAACGCTGCAGCTGCTCGACAACGCGCCAAACGGCCTGCGCGTCCGCTTGCAGCTCTCGGGCGCCGGCCGCGACAATTCGAGCACGCCCCCGTCATAAAGGCGCGGCATTCCTCGGGCTTGTCGATCGTCCTGCCCAGCTTCTCCCGCGAGTTCCCATGTCTTCTGCCGACCGGCCGGCGACCCGCCTTGCAACCCGGCTCGCCTTCCTCGTCGCGGGCTTCGGCATCGCGTGCTGGGCGCCGCTGGTGCCGTTCGCGAAGACGCGGCTCGGCGTCGATGACGGCGTGCTCGGGCTGCTCCTGCTCAGCCTCGGCATCGGCTCGGTCGTCGCGATGCTGCTGACCGGAATCATGAGCGCGCGCCATGGCAGCAGGCCGATCATCGTTGCGGGCGGCTTCGGTCTGGCGCTGGTGCTGCCCCTGCTCGCGGTCGCAAGCGCGCCCGCCACGCTGGCGCTGGCACTGTTCGCCTTCGGCGCCGCGCTCGGCTCGATCGACGTCGCCATGAACATCCACGCCGTGGAGGTGGAGCGCGCCGCGGGACGCCCGCTGATGTCCGGCTTCCACGCGCTGTTCAGCATCGGCGGCTTCGCCGGATCGGCGTTGATGACGGCGCTGCTCTCGCTGCAATTCGGCACGCTCGCCTGCACGCTGATCTGCTCCGTCCTGATGCTGATCGCGATGGTCGTGACCTGGCCGCGCCTGCTGCGTTCGGCACAGGTGCAGGAGGGCCCGCTGTTCGTGCTGCCGCACGGATCGGTGCTGCTGCTGGCGCTGCTCGGCGCCATCACCTTCCTGGTCGAGGGCGCCATGCTCGATTGGGGCGCGCTGCTCGTGATTGGCGCGGGCCTCGTCCCCGAGGCACAGGGGGGAATGGGCTATATCGTGTTCTCGATCGCGATGACGGTGGGGCGGCTCGGCGGCGATGCCGTCGTCGCGCGCATCGGGGACCGCACAACCTTGCTCTGGGGCAGCCTGATCGCGATCGGCGGTTTTGTGGTCCTGCTCACGGCGCCCGTTGCGGCGGTCGCCATCGCCGGATTCCTGCTGATCGGGCTCGGCGCGTCCAACCTCGTGCCGGTGCTGTTCCGCCGGGCGGCTCGGCAAACGGTGATGCCGACGGGGCTCGCGGTCGCGGCGATCACGACCGCAGGCTATGCAGGGATCCTGATCGGCCCTGCCGGCGTCGGCTTCGTCGCGCGTCTTGGGGGATTGCCCATGGCATTCTGGCTGCTGGCTGGGCTGATGGGCCTCGTCACGCTGTCCGCGCGCGTCGTCACAAAGGACGCGGCTCCGACCATGGCGAGCTAACCCCTTCCGTTTCAAGCATTATTCGGGTGGGCTGGAGCGATCCAAGCCATCCGCGCAGGTCTGCCAGCCATGCGGCTTTCGGCCAGTTTACTGGACGTCTCGTTCTGCTAGATCAGAACAGGATACCTTTTTGACTCCCGTTGCGGGGGCAATGGCACGTGCCAGCTGATAATAACCAAGACTCGGTCGTTTCATTCGGACCCTTTCGGCTGTTTCCAAAGTCCCGGCTGTTGGAGAAGGAGGGGGCGCCGCTTCATGTCGGCGGCCGCGCGCTCGATATTCTGATCGTGCTGGCCGAGCGCCCCGGGGAAGTCATCGACAAGAGAGAGCTGGTCAAGCGCATCTGGGCCGACGTCAATGTCGACGAGGGCAGCCTGCGCTTCCACGTCGCTGCGTTGCGCAAGGTGCTCGGCGATACCGGCAAGTCGGCCCGTTATGTCCTCAATGTGCCGGGCCGCGGCTATTGCTTCGTCGCCTCGTTCGCGCAAGCGGCCCCGCAGGTCGCGCCAGCCTCCGCCGAGATCACCCCTCCCCGCGCCCTGCCCGCTCAGCTTGCGAAGATGGTCGGACGCGAGGAGGTGATCGAGAAGATTTCGAACGGCCTTGCCCTCCATCGCTTCATGACCGTGGTCGGCCCGGGCGGCATCGGCAAGACGGCCGTCGCCGTCACGGTCGGGCATCGCCGCTCGGCGGATTTCGGCGGTCGCGTCTTCTTCGTCGATTTCAGTCCGCTGCGCGATGCCAGCCATGTCACGACCACCATCGCCTCCGTCCTCGGACTGACCGTCAGCTCGGAGGATCCGACGCCGGCCATCCTGACATATCTGAAGACCGGGCCGTCCTTGCTGATCTTCGACAGTTGCGAGCATGTGCTGGACAATCTGGCACCGTTCGTCGAGCGCATCGTTCGCGAAGCGCCGCAGCTTCGTGTTCTCGCGACCAGCCGCGAGTCGTTCCGAAGCGAAGGCGAGCGGATTTTCCGGTTGTTCCCGCTGGATTGTCCGCCCGAGCGCGAAGGCCTCGAAGCCGCCGAGGTTCTCGCCTACCCGGCCGCGCAGCTCTTCGTCGAGCGCATCGCGCAGAGCTCGGGTCCGTTCCAGCTCAGCGCCGAAGAGGCGCCGCTCGTCGCCAGCATCTGCCGGCGCCTCGACGGCATTGCGCTGGCGATCGAGCTCGCGGCGGGCCGCGTCAATGCGTATGGCATCGCCGGCACGGCCTCCCTGCTCGACAGCCGCTTTTCGCTGCAATGGCGGGGACGACGCACGGCCGTCCCGCGGCACCAGACCCTCGCCGCGGCACTCGACTGGAGCTACGACCTGCTGCCTCCGGCGGAAAGCGCGACGCTGCGACGACTATCGGTGTTCGCCGGCCCGTTCGCGCCCGAGGCCGCCGCCGCGGTCGCCTCCGGCGACGGTCTCAGCACGTCCGAGACGCTGGAGGCGATCGACAGCCTGGTCACCAAATCGCTGATCTCGCCATCCGGTTCGCGGGCGCTGCGCTATCGCCTGCTCGACACCACGCGCACCTACGCGCTCGGCAAGCTGAACGAGCTCGGCGAAAGCAGGCAGTTCGCGCGGCGCCATGCGGAGCATTTTCGCGACCTCCTCGAGCGCGCGGGGACCGACATTTCGACGCCGCTGCCGGAATGGCTGAGCACCTATGGCGGCGAGCTGGACAATGTGCGCGCGGCACTGGACTGGGCCTTCGCGGCAGGCGGCGATGCGAGGCTCGGCATCGCGCTGACGGCGACCGCGGTGCCCTTGTGGGTGCGTCTGTCGCTGTTCGCCGAATGCCGTGAGCGCTGCCGGACGGCACTGGCGGCCCTCGGCGACGACGGCGGCAACGACCGCATCCGCATGCAGCTGCTGTCGGCGCTCGGCTGGTCGCTGATGTATGGCGAGGGCCGCGCGCGCGAGGCGCGCCCGATCCTCGAGACGACCCTCGAGCTGGCCGAGAGCCTCGACGACAAGGATTTCCGGCTGCGCGCGCTCTGGGGCCTGTGCATCGACCAGTTCAACAACGGTCAGTTCGGCAAGGCCCGTGCACTCGCCGACCGCTTTGCGAACGCCGCGGCGAATTCATCCGACGACACCGATCTCATGCTGGGTGACCGCCTGATGGCGGTCGCGCTGCACTATCTGGGCAGCCAGAACGAGGCGCGGCAGCATATCGATCGGGTGAACGCCTCGCTGCATGTGCTGGTCACGAAGCCGAAAATCTTCCCGCTCGACCTCAGGATATCGACGCAATATTTCCGGGCCCGCATCCTCTGGCTTCAGGGCCTCGCCGATCAGGCCCAGGCGCTGGCCGCCAACAACATCGAGGAAGGCCGTGCCAACGGCCATGCGCTGACCTTCTGCAGCGTGCTGGGACAGGCCGCCTGCCCGATCGCGTTCTGGTCCGGCGATTTCGATGCCGCCGAGCGTCACGGCGCCGAGCTGCTCGAACACACCGAGCGCCACGCCATCCGGCCGTGGGGCCTGTGGGCACGGGCCTTCAACGCCGCGGTCATGGCGAGGCGCGGCGACATCGCGACGGGCCTGCCGCTGCTGCGCGAAGAGCTCAATCGTGCCGGCGACGCGCGCTTCCTGCCGCGCTTTCTGCCTTTGCTCGCCGAGCTCGCGGCCTGTTTCCTCGAGGCCGACCAGGTCGATCGCGGCCTCGACGTGATCGAGGACGTCCTGGCCCGTTGCAACGACCGGCAGGAACTCTGGTATTTGCCGGAACTCCTCCGCATCAAGGGAGAGCTGATGCAGAGAAGCGCGCGGCATTCGGAGCACGCCGAGGCGCACTTTCGCGACGCGATGGGCATAGCCGCCCAGCAGGGCGCGCGCTTCTGGGAGCTGCGATGCGCGACCAGTCTCGCGCGGTTGATCAGCGAGGCTGGTCAGACTGCAGAAGCCTTGGCAATTCTGGAACGTGCATGCGAGCCGTTCGCCGAGGGCGCAGCCATCGCCGATCTCGGAAGCGCACGCGATTTGAGCGAGCGACTGCGGACCTGACCGGTCCGCGAGAGGCGATTCATCCAGCCCGCGGAATGAATCCGGGTACGCCGGTCTCCACAACCGAATTGAAGCGAATGTTCGTCGTGATCCCGTCTCGCATCTGCCGCATGGCGTCTTCAGGCAGCGTCGAAATATCGAAGTTCTCCTGGATGCGCCGAGGATTGGTCGAGGTCGTCAGGAACGCCGTGCCGCGCTGGACAGCCCATGCCAGCGCAACCTGGGCCGGCGTCTTGTTCAGGCGTTCCGCGATGGCGGTGATCACCGGGTCGGCCAGGAGGTTCGGCTCCATGGCGTGTCCCAGCGCGGCAAACGCTTGCAGGACAATTCCGTGCTCGCGGCAAAAATCGAGCAACTCCCGTTCGGGAAGATACGGATGCGATTCGACCTGCACCATGGCGGGCCTGATCCGAGCCACGGCGACGATCTCGCGCAGCTTCTCCAGGGTAATGTCCGACAGGCCGATCGACTTGCATTGCCCCTCGTCGACAAGGCGCTCCAGCGCTCCCCATGTCTCCGCCAGCGTCACACCTGAATCATAGATGACCCGACCGCTTGCGTCGCGCGGGTCCTGCTCGTCGCCGGGCTGAAAGGCAAAGGGCGTATGGATGATATAGCAGTCGATGTCGTCGACTTGCAGCCGCCGGCGGCTGGCGTCGAAGGCAGGCTTGACCCGCTCCGGCCGATGATTGGTGTTCCACAGCTTCGTCGTCACGAACAGGTCCTGACGCCGAAGCGTGCCCGCTCTGAACGCGTCCTGCATCGCGTTGCCGACGGCCGCTTCGTTGCGATAGCGCTCCGCACAATCGAGATGTCGAAATCCGGCCTCCAATGCGGCCCTGGTGGCCTGCCTCGTCACCAGCGGATCGGGAATGAGCGTGCCAAATCCGACTGCTGGAATCGTCACGGCCTCATGGGTGGGAATCTTCGTGTCACGAAGCGAATCGGAGGTCGTCATGGGATACTCCTTGTTGACTGCCAGCCGCGCGATGCGGACGAAGCGATCGAGGTTGCGGATACAACGTCATTTCACGACCCTCCGGCGTCAGCCGGCGGGACGCGGCTTGCGGAGAAGGAACACGAGCGGGATCACGACGAGCATGGCGAACATCAGGATCTCGAACTGATCGATGACCGCGACCGTGGCCGCCTGATGCGTGACCATGCCGTTGAGCGCGGCAAGGCCAGGCTTCCCGGTCGAGCCCGCACCAAGCGCCGCCACACGGAACGGCGTGAGGTGCTTGGCGAGCGCGATATGCACGGCCTGGGTGTTGGCATAGAAGAACAGCTGGACCACCGCGATGCCGATGGTGCTGCCATAAAGGCGCGACAGGTTGATCAGCGCGCTACCCTCGGGACGAAGTTTCGGATCGAGCGTGCCGAACGAGGCCCTCGCCAGCGCCGGCAACACCATGCCGAGACCCGCACCCTGGAGAAGACCGGCTTCGACGACCGGCCGCCAATCCATCGCCGGCGAATAGCCGAGCATCAGCCAATTGGCATAGACCACCAATGCCATTCCGCCCATGAGGAACGGCCGGTAGTCGACCTGCCCCGGAACGAGGCTCGTCAACACCAGCGCTCCCACCAGCGCCACACCACGCGGAACGGTCATGTAGCCCGTGGTGTCGACGGGATAGTTGAGCAATTCCTCCAGCATCGGAGACGTCAACGCCAGTGTCGGCAACAGGACGAAGCCAAGCGCGAAGGAGATGACCGTCGAGAGGACGAGATTGCGATCCCTGAACAGCGCCGTGCGGAGAAAATGCTCCCGGGTCGTCAACACGTGCACGCTGAAGAGATAGAAGCCCAGGATCGAGGCGATCGCTTCGACCCAGATCTCCGTCGAGGCGAACCATTCGAGGCGCTCGCCGCGGTCCAGCAGCATCTGTAGCCCGATCATGCCGACGGAAAAGGTCGTCAGGCCGAAGAAATCGAACGGCTGGCTTCGCTCGGCCCGCTTCTCGCTCAGCAGCGCGGCCATCGTCAGCAAGATGAAGGCCGTCATCGGCAGGCTGACGTAGAAGATCGACGCCCAGCCGTAATATTCGCTGAGCCAGCCGCCAATGGCGGGGCCAGTGCTGATGCCGAGCAGGGAGCAGACCGTCGATGCCAAGCCCATGCGCGCGTGCCGCGCCGGCGGCGTCGCCTCGAGCAGGATTGCCACGGAGAGCGGCGCGAGCGGGCCGCTCGCCGCGCCCTGGAGAATCCGCGCCAGCACGAACTGGATCGACGTCGTTGCCAGCGTGTCGAGGACGAGCCCGAGCGTGAAGATGGCGAGGGCCGCCTGATAGACCACCTTGCGGCCATGGCGGCCCGCGAGCCACTGCGTGATCGACATGGTCACGGCACTCGCCGCGATATACGAGGAGAACACCCAGCCGACCTCGTCATTCGCCATCGAGAGCGTCGCCTGAATGTGCGGCAACGCTGCATTCGGTATCGAGATGTTGACGGCCTGCATGTAGATCGCGACGAGGGCCGCCGCGGAGATCGCGCGATGGTCGCCGGCCGCGGCGGTCGATGGGACGGTCGTGCTCATTGGACCTCCGTCGCAAGCGCGCTTTGGAAGCGATACGGCCAGCTGCGGCGATGGCCGGTGTCGACCCGCGCCGTCACGCTGATGCCGGAGAACAGCGGCCGGGTCGGATCGAGATCGTCGAGCTCGAGGCGCACCGGCAACCGCTGGACCACCTTGACCCAGTTCCCAGTCGCATTTTCCGGCGGCAGGACCGAGAAGTCCGATCCGGTACCGGGGCTCATGCTGACGATATGCGCCCTGAACTTGCGATCCGGATAGGCATCGACGTCGATCGTCGCCTCCTGGCCCGGACGCATGTGGGTCAGGCCGGTCTCGCGAAAATTCGCCTCGATCCAGATGTCCCGGCTCGACATCAGCGAGAACGTCGGCGCTCCCGCATTGACGAAGCCCCCGATCTGCAAGTCGTCCACCTTCGTCACGATACCGTCGTCGGGTGCCCTCACCGTGGCGTAGGAGAGATCGAGGCGCGCGCGGTCGAGCTGGGCTCTTGCCGCGCGGACCGTCGGATGACGATCGGCGTCGATATCGGGATCGCCGTTGAGCGCGACGACCGTGTTGGCGATCTGCTGTTCGATCGATGCCATGCGGTGGCGGGCGACCTTGAGATCGGTCTCGGCCCGCTCATAGACCGCGCGCGGCGTGAAGTCGGAGGCCACCAGCGTCTTCTTGCGATCGAACTCGCGCTCGTCAAAGGAAGCGGATTCCTTGGCCGATTGCAGCTCCGCCTGCTGCTGGCGGTAGGTCGCCTTGAGGGAGTCGATCTGCAGCCGCGCGCTGCCGAGCCGGGCCTCGGCCTGATCGACCGCAATCTGATAGGGCTCGGGGTCGATCCGGAACAGGACCTGCCCCCGTCGCACGCGCTCGTTATCGCGCACGGCGATCTCGATCGCCTGGCCCGACACCCGCGCGTTGATGGTCACCTTGGCGGCACGCACGAACGCATCGTCGGTCGAAACATATTGTTCCTGCGCCAGATACACGAAGGCGCCGAACACGGCGGCCATGGCCGGCACCACCAGCATCAGGGGGCGCCGCAGCCGCTTGCCAAGGTCCGCTCGGAAAAATTGCGCAGCCCCCTCGCTCCCGCGGAAGCTGCGATCGCCCCACCAGCCGGCGATTGGCGCGATATTCAGACGCATCGTCCTCGTCCTCGTTTAATTTACTAACGAGCGTTACAAATATTGTACTCCGGTGTGGTGATCAAGATGCGCGGCCATTGATTTTTATAACGATCTATACAAATATATTTGTGAAGCAGCACAACCGGGATCTTGGCGATATGGCACGAAAAAAGAGCGTAACCGGCCCGGCGCGCCGCGGACGGCCGCCCGCCTATGACGCAGAGACCGCCCTCAGGCGGGCCACGGAGACGTTCTGGAGAACCGGTTACTCCGGCACATCCCTGGACAAGGTTGCCGCCGCGACCGGCATGAGCCCACCGAGCCTCTACGCAGTGTTCGGCAACAAGCACGCGCTCTATCTCGAAGCGCTCGCGCGCTATTGGGAGATGAGCCTTGCCGCAACGCGCGAGGCCCTCGCGGGGGACCATCCCTTGGACGAAGCCCTGATGCAGGCCTATGACGCCGCACTGTCGATCTATTTTTCCGGCAAGGGAACCACGCGGGGCTGTTTCGTGGTCGGGACCGCCGTGACCGAAGTGGCAGAAGATGCGGCAATCCGCAGCAGCGTTGCGGCGGGACTGCATGCGATCGATGCCGATTTCGAGGCACGTTTCCGTCGCGCTCAGGACAAGGGCGAGTTGAAGCGCGACGCCGACCCCGCGGCCCTTGCCATCCTCGCCTCAGCCACGATGCATACCATCGCCATCCGGGCCCGCGCCGGCGTCCGCCGCGCCGAGCTGAGAGAGCTGGCCCGGAAGGCAGTGGACGTGATCTGCGGATTCCGCGCAGCGGCGCATTGAGCCGCGAGTCGTTCTCGCCATCGCGACGCCGGCAGATGACCGCGACGATCCGGCTTCCTGAGCAGATACCGGCCAGCTGCGCGGCGATCGGTGCCGCGCCGGGCGCGTAGAAGGTGTCGGAGACGTTCGCCATGGCCCCCTCCTCGTGACCTTCAAGCGTGACTTAGGGATCGCTGCCGTCAGGTAGACGATACAGCGCCGGTCTTTCATGATGATCTCGCGATTATTGGACCGCAGCCGCGCGGCGCGGCAGCTTCCAGTCGGGCCGGATGAAGTGGCAAGTGTAGCCGTCCGGATAACGTTCGAGATAATCCTGATGCTCGGGCTCGGCCTCCCAGAACTCGGCTGCGGGCGCGACCTCGGTCACCACCTTGCCCGGCCACAGGCCCGACGCCTCGACGTCGGCAATGGTGTCCTCGGCAATACGTCTCTGCTCGTCGCTCGTGTAGAAGATCGCCGAGCGGTAGCTCGTGCCGAGATCATTGCCCTGACGGTTGAGCGTGGTCGGATCATGGATCTGGAAGAAGAACTCCAGCATGGTCCTGAAGCTGGTCTTGGCGGGATCGAACATGATCTCGATCGCCTCGGCGTGGCCTTCGTGATTGCGGTAAGTGGCGTTCTTGACGTGCCCGCCGGTGTAGCCGACGCGCGTGGAGATCACGCCCGGCTGCTTGCGGATCAGATCCTGCATGCCCCAGAAGCAGCCTCCGGCCAAAACTGCGCGCTCTGTCGTCATTTGGTGCTCCATCAATTTGGTTGAGATACTCAGCGCTCGTCCACAGCCTGATGCAAGCGCGGATCGTCATGGTCGTCGTGATATTCGAGGCCAAGCGGCCCGATGGCCGAGACCTGCGTGACATATTCGCCTGATTTCGCCCAATGGAAATGCCAGGTCTCGCCGGGCAGCACGATCACGCTGCCCGGCGGATAGGCCTTGACCTTGTCACCATCAAAATGCTCGCCGAGCCCGATGTAGAACACGCCCGACATGACCGTGTAGATGCGGTCCTCCGGATGCTTGTGCGGCATCAGCCTGGTGCCGCCGGGCACCTTGACCCGGACCACATAGGGTCCGCGTTCGCTGGGATGGCCGACCATCACGGCCAGCCGTGCTCCCGGCGGAAAAGCAGGGAAAGGCTGCCATGCGATGTCCTCGGGCAAGATCGCCCGGAACTTGTCTTCATCCGGCTGGTGTTGACGAGGCACATCTTGACGCAACATGGCAGCATTCCCTCTGATCGCTCAACCCAGCTTGGCGTCGAGCGTGATTGCGGCGTTGAGCACCTTCGAGACCGGGCAGTTCTTCTCGGCCTCACCGGCGATCCTGGCAAAGCCCGCATCGTCGAGGTTCGGCACCTTGGCGCGCAGGGTGAGCGCCGACTTGCTGATCTTGAAGCCCTTGCCTTCGGGCTCGAGCGTGACGGCGGCTTCGGTCGAGAGTTCGTCCGGCGTGAAGCCGGCCATCTGAAGACCGAAGGCCAGCGCCATCGTAAAGCAACCCGCATGCGCGGCCGCGATCAACTCCTCGGGATTGGTGCCCTTCTCGTTCTCGAAGCGGGTCTTGAACGAATAGGGCGTCTGCGCGAGCACGCCGGATTCGCTCGAGAGATGGCCGGTGCCATCGCGACCGGTGCCCTTCCAGACTGCTGTTGCCTTGCGGATCATCATGGTTCTCCTGGCTTGTGTTTGAGGATCGCCGCTCGTACCGGGTAAAGGCGACATCGGCGTGGCGCCCCTGCCCGTTCAAAACCGGTCGAGCGCCGCTGCGGTTCCGTCAGCTGCCGATCTGTCCGACGTGGAAGCCCAGCCGGTTCTCGACGTCGCCGGCGCGATGGAAGCCGCGCGCCATCAGCGTCTTGAGGCGGGTCTGGCTCGCAGGCCGGCCGAGCGCGGCCAGGAACGCGTCCCATTCCGGCTTGATCTCCACATCCGGCGGCAGGCTCGCGACATCGACAAGGCGTTTGGTCTCGGCGAGGGCCTCCTTGTCGAAAGACGCGATACGCATCGCGAGCGCCTCGACGAAGCCGTCGAGCTCGACATCCGGCATCGACCGGTTCACATAGCCGTAGCGCTCGGCGAGATCGCCATGAACGTCGTCGGCGCCGAGCAGCACTTCGAGCGCGCGGCCACGGCCCATCAGCCGCGGCAACCGCGCCATCGGTCCGCCGCCGGGCACGAGGCCCGCACCGACCTCCCATTGCGACAGGATCGCCTTCTCGCGGCTGGCAAAGCGCATGTCGCTCGCGAGCGCGAGCTCGCTGCCGACACCGGTCGCGCGGCCCCGGATCGAGGCGATGGAGACGACCGGCGCGCGGCTGAGACGCACCAGCGTGTCAGGCAGCGACTGCAGGCCCGTCGGACCCGGCGGAACGGCAAGCGACTCCTCCAGCGGCGCGAGGAAATCGTAATGCGTGATGAAGAAGCCTTCGACGACGCTGTCGAACACCACGACCTTCACGTCCGGATCGGTCTCGATCGCGGTGACGATGTCGCTGAGCATCTGAAGATGCCGCGGGCCGAAGATATTGACCGGCGGCATGTCGAAGGTGACTCGCCAGTAGGTCGGCAGCCGGCGCTCCAGGCGGATCTCGTCGGTCGTGAAAGTACGTTCGGGGCGGTTCATGGTCTCACTCCTGATGTCGCTTGATGTCAGATCGACTGGCGCAGCGGACGGAACGCGGTGCGCATTTCCGCAGTGAACAATGCGGGCTGCTCCCAGGCCGCGAAGTGGCCGCCCTTGTCGAGGCGGTTGTAGTGCATCAGCTTCGGATAGGCCTTCTCGGCCCAGCTGCGCGGCGCGGCATAGATCTCGTCCGGGAAGACGCTGACCGCGACCGGGATCTTGACGTGCTTGGGCGCGAAGAACACCAGCTTGTTCTCCCAATAGAGTCGCGCCGACGACACCGCGGTGTTGGTGAGCCAGTAGAGCGTGATGTTGTCGACCACGTCGTCGCGCGTCAGGCCTTCCGTCTTGCCGTCGAACACGCGCGCGATCATCGCGGCGCTGCGCGCATCGTGATCGAGCATCCAGGACGCAAGGCCCGCCGGCGAATCCACCAGGCCAACAAGCGTCTGCGGCCGGTTCGACATCTCGATGGCATAGCCGAGGCCGTGCTTATAGAAATCGTCGAGTTGGTCGTAGGCAATGCGCTCCTCGGTCGAGAGGTTCGACGGCCGCGTCCCGCCGGGCTGCAACGCCTTGGCGATGTCGTCAGGGACGGTCGCCGGCATGTTGGTATGAATGCCGAGCAGCTCCGGCGGGGCGATCAGCGCCATCTGCTCGGTGACGGCATTGCCCCAGTCGCCACCTTGCGCGACATAACGGCTGTAGCCGAGACGCTTCATCAGCACGATCCAGGCCCGCGCAATGCGCTGGGGATCCCAGCCGAGCGTCGCCGGCTTACCGGAGAAGCCGTGGCCGGGCAGCGAGGGGATCACGAGATCGAACGCGTCGGCCGCCGTTCCGCCATGCGCGGTCGGATCGGTCAGCGGTCCGACGATCTTCATCTGCTCGATGATCGAGCCCGGCCAGCCATGTGTGACGATCATCGGCAGCGCATTCTCGTGCCGGGAGCGGACGTGAATGAAATGGATGTCGACGCCGTCGATCCCGGTGACGAATTGCGGCATCGCGTTCAGCCGCGCCTCCATCCGGCGCCAGTCGTAATCGCCCTGCCAGTGGCGCACCAGCTGCTGCACCGTCGTCAATTGCACGCCCTGGGACTGGTCGGCAACGATTTCCCGGTCCGGCCATCGCGTCGCGGCGAGACGGCGGCGGAGATCGAGCAGATCCGCCTCGGGCACATTGACCTGGAACGGTCGGATCGCGTCGCTCACTCCCGCCTTTGCGGAACGCAGCGGCAGCAGGCTCGAGACGCTGGCGGCGACCGCGGTCATCGCGGCCTGGCCCAGCAATTGACGGCGATCGGGGTTGAGGATGTCGGCGCGTGCTTGCGTGGTCATTTTGAATCTCCCTTGCTTTGGTCGGCGACGCTGACCGAATTTGAAATTCGACATCGGTTCGTGTGCAGAAAGATTGACCCAGGCGCTTGCGATTTGCTCGTTATGGGTTGTTAGAGCGCGTTAACCCTTGCGAGTCCGCGCAGTCGAGGCAAGTGATGGATGCTTGTTGCGAAGCCGCGCGATACAATGCAAACGGCGCGCGACGAAGACATCATCGTGCGCGCGCCGTCAGGGAAGAATGCAGCAGCGTCACGACGGCAGCGTCTGGCCGGCCTGCTCGCGCACGATGTAGTCGGCGTACCAATCGGCCCAGTTCTCGTCATGCCCGCCCGTCCGCTTCTCGTGCTCGCCATGCGCCACTGCGGCGCGGCGCAGGGCCGCGGCAAGATCGGCTGTCGAGGCGAACGTCGTGCCGTCGCCCGCGATGCGCCCGGGCAATCGTGCGGTGACTTCCTGGAACAGCCAGCCGTTGCCGTCGGGATCACTGAACGAGGCGAACGAGCTGTAACTGCCGCGCTTCGGGTCGGCGCCGCTGACGCGAACGCTGCCGAACAGATATGGCTCGTCGGGACCGGCATGGACATCGCCGGCACCATGGAACGGCTCGCTGACCGCGATGCCGCGGTCGAGCAGATCCTTTCGGGCGGCGTCGAGATCGGAGACGATCAGATACAGGCCGCGCGCCGAACCGGGAGCCGCAGCCGTGACGTTCCTGCCGAAGATCACCGAGCACGCCGATCCCGGCGGCGTGAACTGGATCACGCGCCAGTCATTGCCCGAGCTGAAATCGGCGTCCAGCCGCCAGCCGAGGCGTGCGTAGAACGCCTTGGCGCGATCCACGTCAGACACCGGGATCACGACGACTTCAAGCTTCAGATCGACGCTACGGGACTTGGAGGGCTTGGTCGCGGCGTCGCGTTCGATGTCGATGGTGGCCATGTCGAGCTCCTGATGAAATGCGGATTGCAAGCACGTACGATTCTTCAGACGGCCGCCGGCACCGCGATGGTCACGCGCGTGCCGCCCTGCCCCGCCTCGCCGTGCAGCTTCGCGTGGATGCTGCGTGCGAGCCCTTCGAGGATACGGCTGCCGGTGCCCTGCAGCGGAGCGGTGGCGCCGATGCCGTTGTCGGCCACCGTGCAGAGCCAGGCGCCGTGGCGGTCGGCCAGATCGACACGGATCAGCGCGCCAGATTTGTTCGGAAAGGCGTGTTTTGCCGCATTCGTGACCAGCTCGGTCAGCATCAGCGCGAGCCGATGGCACTGCGCTGCCGGCAAATTGCCGCTTTCGATCGCAGCTTCGCAGCGGATGCCCGCCGGCTCCAGCACGGCTTCGGAGAGCGCCCCGCAGAGATTTTCGAAGAAGGGCGCGACGGACACCATCGACGGGTCATCATTGTCGGACAGGAGCTGATAGAGCCTGCCGAAGGCAACGATGCGCCGCTCGAGCCGGTCCACCGCCATCGACACATCCCCTCTGCCTGCGCGCGTGAAATCGCGGCGAACTGACGCACCGAGCAGAGTGAGCGTATTCTTCATGCGATGGTGGGACTCCCGCAGCACGAGCTCCCAATCACGCGACTGGTCATCGAGACTGGCGACGAATTGAGATCGAACGACGTGGTCGTTCGGCCGAGCACCGATACCGGACATCATGGCCTCCCCGTTGAAATAGGATCTAACGCGACGGCCATACTGGATGCATCGCACCTGTTTAGCTCGTTAGACGTTGCAAGATTCTGTTATGAAGGACGGTGCAGGCACCGGGTCAGCGCCCGGTCGATCGCTGCCAATGGGACTGCCGAGCTCGCCCGGACGTGCCCAAAATCGCTGCTTTTGGGTGAGATTGCCGGGATCGCCTCCATGCAATCGGCCGAGGGCCACGCGATTTCGCCACTTTCGGCCAGTTTACTGGACGGCGCGTTCTGGTAGTTCAAAGTGCGGATTTCAGTCCTTTCACCGGAAGTACTCGCCCGTGCCAGACACCAACGAGCAGGATTCGGCTATTGCCTTCGGGCCCTTCCGCTTGTTCGCAAAATCGCGATTGCTCGAAAAGGACGGCGTTCCGCATCATCTCGGCGGCCGCGCGCTCGATATCCTGATCTGCCTCGCCGAGCGAGCTGGCGAGGTCGTCGACAAGCGGGAGTTGATCAAGCGCGTCTGGGCCGACGTGAATGTCGACGAAGGCAGCCTGCGTTTCCACATCACGACGTTGCGCAAGGCCTTGAACGATAAGGCCTCGGGCGATGCCGGCGAAGGTTCCCGCTACGTGATCAACGTCCCCGGACGCGGCTATTGCTTCGCGGCTCCGCTGCTCCGGGCCGCGCCACCGGAGATCCGGACCGGCGATCCCGCCGCTTCGCCCCGCTCGCTGCCGGCGCCGCTCGCCAAGATGATCGGGCGTGACGACGCGGTCGCGAAGATTTCCGCCGAGCTTGCGCTGCATCGTTTCGTCACAATCGTCGGCCCGGGCGGAATTGGCAAGACGTCGGTCGCACTTGCCGTCGCGCATGCCGAGCTTGCAGCCTTCGATGGCCAGGTGCGTTTCGTCGACTTCGGCGCGCTGACGGATGTCAGGCTCGTTCCGGGCACGATCGCGGCCGCGCTCGGCCTCACCGTCAATTCCGACGACCCGGTGCCGGGCTTGCTGACCTTCCTGCGCAGCCGGCGGATGCTGCTGGTGTTCGACAGCTGCGAGCACATCCTCGACGAGCTCGCCCCTCTGGCCGAGCGCCTCGTCCTGGAGGCGCCGGGGCTGCATATCCTGGCCACCAGCCGGGAATCCCTCCGCACCGAAGGTGAGCGCGTCCATCGGCTGTTTCCGCTGGATTGCCCGCCCCAGCGCGACGGGCTCGGCATCGCCGATATCCTTGCCTATCCCGCAAGCCAGCTCTTCGTGGAACGCATTGCGGAGAGCCTGAGCGAATTCGAGCTCAGCGAGGAGGATGCCCCGCTGGTCGCCGAGATCTGCCGGCGGCTGGACGGCATTGCGCTCGCGATCGAGCTCGCAGCCGGACGTGTCAACGCCTATGGCATAGCAGGAACCGCCTCGCTGCTGGACGGCCGGTTCTCGCTGCTGTGGCGGGGACGGCGCACCGCGATTCCGCGGCACCAGACCCTGAGCGCGGCGCTGGCCTGGAGCTACGATCTGCTGCCCTCGGCCGAAAGCGCGACGCTGCGCGGATTGTCGGTGTTCGTCGGGCCGTTCACGCTGGAGGCCGCGCTGGCCGTCGCGTCCTGCCAGGACATCAGCGAGCCCGAGGCGGTGGAAGCGATCTCGAACCTGCTCTCCAAATCGCTGATTGCGACCTCGCCCGCGGAGCGTCGGCTGCGCTATCGCCTGCTCGACACCACCCGCGCCTTCGTCGCCGACAAGCTCGCCGAGAACGGGGAAACGGACCGCGTCGCGCGCGCCCATGCCGAATATTTCCGCGATTTCCTGCGCGACATCGCGCTCAAATCCACGGGAATGCAGAGCGCGGGCGGTTTCCTCCCCTACGCGGACCATCTGCCCAATGTCCGGGCCGCGCTGAGCTGGAGCTTTTCGGACGGCGGCGATCGGGCGATCGGGGTCGATCTTGCGGCTTCGGCCGCCCAGTTCTTCCTCGAGCTGACCCTGCTGACGGAGTGCTATCGCTGGACCCAGCAGGCCCTTGCCTCGCTCGAAACCGACACGATCGACAGCCGCCAGGAGATGACGCTGCAGGCCGCGCTCGGCGTCTCCGTGATGTTCACGCAGGGCAATACCGAAGCGGTTCGCACGGCATTCACGCGCAGTCTCCAGCTTGCCCGGGAGCTCGAGGACCTGCACTGGCAGCTCTGGCTGCTGCGCGGATTGCATATCTACCTGACCAGGGTCGGAGATTTTCACGGTGCGCTCGGCACCGGCGAGCAGGGTGAGAGCGTCGCGCGAAAGCTGAACGACCCCGCCAGCACGCTGAACGTGGAATGGATGCTCGGTGTCGCGCATCATTTGATCGGCAACCAGGACAAGGCCGTGCAGTTCTGCGCGAGCGCGATGGTGCATAATCCCGGCTCGCAGCGGCTGAATATCGGGCATCTTGGCTACGACGACCGCATCGTCGCCCTGGTGGCGCTGGCGCGCGGACTGTGGCTGACGGGCCGGCCCGGGCGTGCGATCGAGGCGGCGCGATACACGGTGCGCGAGGCCGAACTGCTCGAACAGCCGCTCACGCTCGGCATCTCCCTGATCTGGACGATCTACGTGTTCCTCTGGGTCGGCGACTGGGCCAACGCCGAAATTCTGATCGAGCGGCTGATCGATCATTCCGCGCGGCACTTCCTCGGCCCCTATCACGCGGTCGGCATCGGCCAGAAGGGCGAGCTGCTGCTGCGACGCGGCGACGTTGACGGGGGCATCGAGCACCTCCGCCGCAGCCAGGCCACGCTCTTGGCAACACGGCATCGGATCATGACAACGGTGTTTGCGACGGCGCTTGCGGAGGGTCTCGCCTCCCAGAACCAGCCCGACGAGGCCCTGCAGACGATCAATGAGGCCATTGCCCAGGTCCCCGATCATGGCGAATCCTTTGACATGCCGGAAATGCTCCGGATCAAGGCCGACATCCTCGCCGGGTTGGGCAACGCCGCGGAAGCCGAGAGCACCTTGCGCAAATCGCTCGATCTGTCCCGGCGCCAATGCGCGGTCGGCTGGGAGCTCCGCGGGGCGATCAGCCTCAGCCGGATCTGGCGGCGGGCGGGCAAGGCCGGCGACGCGCGCGCCCTGCTCACCCCGCTCGTCGCACGGTACGAGGAGGGCTTCGAGACGCGCGATCTGATCGCCGCCAAGGCGTTGCTGGTCGCCCTGAATTGAGAGCATCTTCAACGAGATACCGCCATCCCGCCCGCTCGCAACTCCTAACAACTTCTAACACGCCAAGCCGCATCGGCCCCGCCATGGTGGAAACGCTGCACGGTGGATATGGCGGGACATGGCGCTTCTTGATGATGTGATCGATGCCAGCGGTGGATTGGCCCGCTGGAACAGCTTGAACCGGTTCACGCTCCACCTTTCCGTTGGCGGAACGCTATTTTCCAACGCAGGACATGCCGGGGAATTCAAGGACGTGACGGCAGAGGGCTCGCCTCGGACGCAGTCGGTCCGCTTTACCGGCATTACCGGCGGTGAATATTCCGGCTCCTTTCAACCCGACGCGGTCACCATCGAGAGCCCGGATGGCGCAGTCCTGCGGACCTGGCGCAACCCGAGCCTCGCGTTCCCCGAAGCCAGCCCACCTGCGCTCGCGGACGAGCTGCATCTCGTCTTCTTCTGCGGCGTGACGATCTGGAACTATCTGACCAACCCGTTCCTGCTCGCCCATGAGGATGTCGTGGTGGAAGAGCTGCCGCCCTGGCAAGAGGGCACCGAAACGTGGCGGCGGCTGCGTGCGCGATTCCCCTCGCACATCATCACGCTCGCGCCGGAACAGATCTTCTATTTCGACGAGAGCGCCTTGCAGCGGCGCACGGATCACGATCTCTTCGGAATGAAGGTCGCGCACTCCTCCTGGGCTCACGACAGCTTCGGCGGCATCGTGGTGCCGACGCTTCGACGCATTCAGACGTTGCGGCCAGACGGAACCGTGGTCGCCAGGCCCGTGCTCATGGACGTCGAGATCTTCGACGCCGTGTTCGAATAACGGCGACGCGCGCGAGCCTGACGA
The DNA here is from genome assembly GCF_006658625.1 of Bradyrhizobium sp. UNPF46. Classification (NCBI taxonomy): domain Bacteria; kingdom Pseudomonadati; phylum Pseudomonadota; class Alphaproteobacteria; order Hyphomicrobiales; family Nitrobacteraceae; genus Bradyrhizobium; species Bradyrhizobium sp. UNPF46. The sequence continues at coordinate 122,297 of NZ_LFJB01000083.1, read as the reverse complement.
CGGCCCGCTCTCAACGTCTAACAACACATAACGAGCCAACGGACTGCCTTGGGTGCAGATTGCGCAGGCGCGCATCGAACGAGCTGCCCGCACGCGGCAAGCGGACGCATCTTCAGGCCGGAACGCGTCGTTCGGCAAATGCACACAAGGGAGACAGTCATGAAAGTACTGATGGTTCTCACGTCCCACGATCAACTCGGCGACACCGGACGCAAGACCGGCTTCTGGCTCGAAGAGCTCGCGGCCCCCTATTATGTCTTCAAGGACGCCGGCGCGGAGATCACGCTGGTCTCGCCCAAGGGCGGCCGTCCACCGCTCGACCCCAAGAGCAACGAGCCGGAGTTCCGCACCGACCTGACGCTCCGCTTCGAGGCCGATGCGGCTGCGGAAGCGCAGCTCGACAAGACGCTTCGCCTCGACAGCGTCAGGCAGGAGGAGTTCGACACGCTGTTCTATCCCGGCGGCCACGGCCCGATGTGGGACCTCGCCGAAGACCCGGCCTCAGTCAAGCTGATCGAGTCTTTCTTCGCCGCCGGCAAGCATGTCGCCATCGTCTGTCACTCGCCGGCCGCGCTGCGCCACGTCAAAACGCCTGACGGCAAGCCGCTGGTGCAGGGCAAGGAGGTGACCGGATTCACCAACGGCGAAGAGGAGGCGGTCGGCCTCACCAAGGTGGTGCCGTTCCTGGTCGAAGACGAAATGCTGCGCCTTGGCGCCACCTTCTCGAAAAAGGCCAACTGGACGCCCCACGTCGTCAGCGACGGCCTGCTGATCACGGGCCAGAACCCGCATTCCTCGGGTCCGGCCGCCCAAACCCTGTTGGCTGCTCTCAGGGGCAAGCAGATGGCGAAGGCATCATAGATTTTCGGACGTGACGCATCTCGGGAGGCGTCCCGCAATGGCGCCTCCTGGCACCGCGCGAGCGCGCGATTGGCACTTTCGACGAACTGACAAGACGTGCCGGAGCGATGACATGAATATCCCAGCTGCACTTGCCCTCTCGGCCGCAATGGCCGGCGCCATCGTACAGGCCTCGGCACAGGACCTGCGATCGAGCCGGCGTTCGATCAGCTACCACACCGTCGAAGTCCGGGGCCTCGAGATCTTCTACCGCGAGGCCGGCCCCGCCGACGCCCCGACCGTGCTGCTGCTGCACGGCTTTCCCTCCTCGTCGCGGATGTGGGAGCCTCTGCTGCCGCTGCTCGCCGACAAATATCACGTGATCGCACCTGATTATCCCGGCTTCGGCAACAGCAGCGCGCCGCCGCCATCCGCCTTCAGCTACACGTTCGACAACGTCGCGAGCATCATCGGCGAGCTCACGACGAAGCTCGGACTGGGCAAGCATGTCCTGTTCATGCAGGACTATGGCGGTCCCATCGGCTTCCGCATGGCGCTCGCGCACCCCGAGCGCGTGCGCGGCATTGTCATCCAGAATGCGGTGTCGCACGAACAGGGCTTGAGCCCGCTCTGGGAAGCGCGTCGTAAATATTGGGCCGACCCGGCCCGAGAGCTCGAGGCGCTCAAGGCCAATTTCACCTCGCTGGAGGCGACACGGCTGCGGCACATCGGCTCCAGCCCGCATCCCGAGCGTTACGATCCCGACAGCTGGACGGACGAATATGCGTTTCTGACGCGTCCGGGCCAGAGCGAGATCCAGACCACGCTGTTCCAGGATTACCGGACCAACGTTGCCTCCTATCCGAAATGGCAGGACTGGCTGCGCAAGACGCGGCCGCCGACACTGGTTGTCTGGGGCAAATACGATCCGTCCTTCACCGTCGCCGGCGCCGCCGCCTATCGCGACGACGTGCCGGATGCCGAGGTACACATCCTCGATGCGGGTCACTTCGCGCTCGATGAAGCCACTGACGAGATCGCCTGGCTCGTCCGCGACTTTCTCGTACGGCTGGATGGACGCAAGGACTGATCCATCGCTTCGATGCAATCAGTCAGGCTGATCCAGCATCAGCCGCGCCGCCCTGAGATCGGCGGTCTCGAAACCCTCGGAGAAGCGGCCGTAGGTGCTGGCGAGTGCTCCGAGCGGATCCGGCGCGCCCTGCCGCTTCCGAAGCCGTGCCAGCGACATCTCGGTCCGCAATCGCCAGGACAATGCGCCCTGTTGCTCGGCAAGCGCGGCCGACGCGACGAAATCGGCTTCGGCAGCCTTGAGGTTGCCGCCATGCACCTCGAGCTCTCCCCGCAGACGGAGCAGCTCCGGCATGTCGAAGGCGCCGCCTTCCTGCTCGAGCCGCGCAATGGTCTCGTGCAGCACTTCGCACGCTTCCGGCAGCCGCCCCAGGGCGACCAGCCCCTGCGCGAGATCCGCGGCGAACGCCGATGCATAGAGCTCGTAGCGATCGGCGTGCAGGCGCGCAAGCGCACCCCGCAACAGCTCGATGCCGCCCGTCGCCTCGCCGCGGGCGATCATGGTCTGCGCCCGAAAGCCGGTCGCGACGGCCTCGTAAGGCACCAGCCCGTGCACGCTCGCATGCGCTGCCAGGCGGGTGGTCATGGTCTCGACGGCGGACCAGTCGCCAACCCATCCGAACACCGAGGCGGACCAGCAGAGCGCGATACAATGCATGACCACGTCGCGCGGCGCTGACGCGCCGATCAGCGGACGGACGCATTCGAGCGCACGATCGGGATATCCGCGCAGCCACAACACGCGCGCGAGCGGGATCTGCGGCGTACGCGCATAAGCGAAATGTCCGGGCTCCGTCCCGCGCAGAGCGGCGTCGTCGCGCACGCCCTCGTCGAGATGGGCCTGCGCCGCGGCCTGATCCCCGGCGAGGTGATGGGATACGCCGAGGAGCGCCTTGCTGCCGGCGATCCCTGCGGTGTCGCCGATCAGGCGGGCGATCCGCTCGGCGTGAAGCGCCGTCGGCACCAGATTCCGGTAGCCGCCGGTCCGGCGGTAGAACATGTTCAGCCGCGACAGCAGCCGGAATGTGCTGGCGTGGTCGCCCAGCGCTTCCGCAATCTCCAGCCCACGCCTGAGCGCCGCTTCGGCCTGCGCGCTGTTGCGCTCGGTGAACATGAAGGCGTGACCGAGCGTCGACTGGAGCTCGAGCTCCCACCTTCCGCCCCGGCCGGCGCCGTCGAGAGCGGCAAGGGCGCGATCGGACCAGCTGCGTGCCTCGTTCAGCAGATTGAGCTCGACGAACAGCCTTGCGCAGCTGCCGGCGAGCGGAACGCGCAAATCGGCGCCCGCATCGTTGACGAAGCTCCATTCCAGCGCGGCACGCGCATCGGCGAGCAAACCCGCCCGTTCCTGCGCGCGCGACGCCTGGCCGCTGCCGCCGATCTCTCCCATGCCGGCTTCGAGCGTGCGCTGAACGAACAGGGCGTGCCGTCGCGCGGTCGCATCCATCTGGCCGCCATCGGCCAGCTTCTGCATGGCGTAGGCCCGCGTCACATCCAACAGGCGATAGCGCCGCGATGCGCCGTCCGGCTGCGAGGACACCAGCGACTTGGCCACGAGCTGCTCCAGCGCATGGACGACGCGATCTTCCGGCATCTCCTCCGCCGCGGCCACCGCGATCGCCCCCTTCAACGTGAAGTGGCCTGCGAAGACGGCGAGCCGCTGAAACACGATGCGCTCGCTCTCGCCGATCAGACCGAAGCTCCAGTCGAGCGTGGCACCGAGCGTCTGCTGCCGCAGGGGCGCAGTCCTCCGTCCGCGCCATTCGAGCTGCGGATGGCCGTCGAGCAGCGCCGCCATCTCGCGCAGCCCGTAAAGACCGACGCGCGCGGCGGCGAGCTCGATCGCGAGCGCGATGCCGTCGAGCTTGCCGCAGATCCGGACCAGGACTTCCGCATCCTCCTCGGTGATGTCGTCCCGATGGCCCGCTGCAACCGCGCGGTCCACGAACAGACGCGCCGCCGGATAGTTCAGCACCTCGCCGGCGCTGAGGCGGGCATCCTGCGGCGGACCGGGCAGCGGAACCAGATCGAAGATCTTCTCGCCCTCCACCAGCAACGACTCGCGGCTGGTTGCGAGGATGGCGACGCCGGGCGCCTCACGGTAGATGTCTTCTGCAAGGCGCGCGGCCTCGTCGATGACATGCTCGCAGCTGTCGAGCACGAGAAGCAGCCGCCGCCCGCGCAAAAAGTTGAGGATGCTGCCCGAGGGATCGTTGTGGTGCACGACGAGACCCAATGCAGCCGCAACCGTGCTCGAAACCAGTGCGGCGTCCTTCAATGGTCCGAATTCGAGGAAATGCACGTTGCCATCGAACGTGTCGCACATCTCATGCGCAAGGGCGGTTGCGATGGTGGTCTTGCCGATGCCGCCCGGCCCGCGCAGCGTGACGAAGCGATCGCGGAGCAAGCGCGACTCCAGCTCGGCCACGACCTCGTCCCGCCCGATCATCCGGTCCAGCCGACGCGGCAGAGCCGGCGGCGCTGCTTTTTCAGGCGCCTGCGACATCAGCACGGGCGCTTCCGCGCGCTTGCCGTGCCGCACGGGCGCGACAAAGCAATAGCCCCGGCCCGGGATGTTGGTGATGTAACGGGTCCCGTCCTTGCCATCGCCGAGTGCCTTGCGCAGCTCCGCGACATTGACCCGCAGGTTGATCTCTTCCACGGCGAGTCCGGACCATGCGTAGCCGAGAATCTCGTTCTTCGGCACCACCTCGCCGGCACGGCTGACGAGCAACCGCAAGATATCCATCGCGCGGCTGCCGAGCTTGACCGGCACGCCGTCCTTCTCCAGCAACCGAGAGCGCAGCGAAAAGGGCCCGAACGTGACGGTGTCGAGATCAAGGATCGTTCCGGCGTCACCGCTGCGGGCGCCATCTCCTGTCGAGAGCTCGGTCACATCTCGCTCAACTTGACAAATGCTTCATCGAAACGCGGGGCGAATATACAAGGCATCGATGCGAGGTCCAGTGAGGGCGCCGCACGGATCCTCACACCGGTGCTGACCGCCACGCGAGATCCGTGTTCCCCCTCAGACCGGTTCAATCCGCGCAAATATCTGGCAAATTGGACACAATCGGAGCCTGCGGCGGGCTGTCGCACGAGGGGCGCGCGCACAAAATCTAACAGATCCTAATCACCACTAACGAGCGTCCTGGCCAGCTCGCGCCTATCCTCCGAGCATGGAAAGCATTGAGTTTGCGCGTTTGCCGATCGTCGCAAACAGCCGCAAAGCCTGGAGAGGACGAACGATGTCGAGCAACTTGCACCCGGCGCATGCCTGGATCGATCTTTCGGCCGGCGCCCGGAATCACGAGGTTCTTCGCCCCACACCGGCCATCGCCCGGGAAAGCCAACCCGCGGGAATGGAGCTGCCGCGTGTCAGGGTCAACGCCTTGCCAAAATGGCGGCTGCGGCGGGTCGAGCAATACATCGCGAATCATTTCGACCGCTGCATCAGCCTGGCCGAACTTGCCAATGTCGCCGGCCTGTCGAGGATGCATTTTGCAGCCCAGTTCCGCGCCGCGACCGGCTACCGTCCCCGCGAATATCTGCTGCATCACCGGACCGCGCATGCCAAGATGCTGCTCGCAAACACCGAGCGGCCATTGGCGGAGATCGCGCTGGCGGTCGGCTTCAGCACCCAGGCGCATTTTTCGACCGTCTTCAAGCGCATCAGTGGCGAGTCTCCGGCGCGCTGGCGCCTTGCCAGCAAGGGTGATCGGCCCACGGTCGAAGCTCCCTTATCGCGTCGTCCTTCCCCGGAGCGGGATTGGATGGCCAGCGCAGCCGCTTGAATGTATCGGCCGGCTCGCGCCCTCTCCTCCCGGGCCTGCGAGCTTCTCGGGGCCGCCCTGATCCCACACAGGACGGCCCCTCTTTTTGCTTTGACTCAGGTCAGTCGCGTCGCTGCAAGCCGCAGAGCGGGGGCACGAGAGCGTAACCGCCTCTCCCCTAAGCCGGATCGAACGCGCGGATCGGCGGCAGATTGCCGGTGAACTTCTCCACCTCGACCGTCGTCAGCTGACCGGTACAGCCCTGCGCCAGGGATGAGGTGCCGATGTCGCGAGTAAGCACGTTCGGATTGCCGTGCACGCAGAGCGGCGCCTCGTCCTCGGGATCCATCGGATCGTACCAGGCGCCGGTCGGAAGCTGCACGACACCGACCGCGATGCCGTCGGTGACGTGGACCGCGGCAAGGCAGGCGCCGCGCGCGTTGAACAGGCGGATGATGTCGCCGTCCCTGATGCCGCGCGCGTTGGCGTCAACAGGGTTCATGCGCGCGACCTCGCGGCCGCGATGTTTCGCGGCAAGCGAATGCCCGCCGAAATCGAGCTGGCTGTGCAGGCGCGTCACCGGCTGGTTGGCGACGAGGAAGCACGGCGCACCAGGTTTGGGCATGTCGGACTTCTCCAGCCAGACCGGATGGCCCGGACAATCCGCATCGCCATGGCCGGCGATCTTGGCTGAGAAGATCTCGATGCGACCGCTCGGTGTTGGCAGCGCGTGATTGACCGGATCTTCACGAAAGCGACGCAGCCGGCCGCCGTCGTCGGGCTGCTGCGGCACCACGAGACTGCCACGCTGCCAGAATTCTTCGAAGCTTGGGGCCTCCAAGCCGCGCTTCGCAAGCGAGGCGCGGGTCGGCTCGTACAGATGCTCCAGCCATTGCCGCGACGTACGTCCCTCGGTGAAGGGTTCGCGCGCGCCGAGACGCTCGGCGAGATCGGCGAAGATGTCGTAATCGTCGCGCGCAAGGCCGAACGGCTCGGCGACCTGATGCATCGCGACCATCAGGGGATCGTTGGTGGAATAGCCGATGTCCTCGCGCTCCAGCGTCATCGTCGCGGGCAGCACGATGTCGGCGTGACGCGCCGTCGCGGTCCAGGCGAGCTCGTGCACGACGAAGGTGTCGAGTTGCGCAAAGGCCTTGCGCAGGCGGTTGATGTCCTGGTGATGGTGGAACGGATTGCCGCCTGCCCAATAGACGAGGCGGATGTCCGGATAGGTGCGCGTCTCGCCGTTGTAGCGATAGGTCGTGCCGGGATTGAGCAGCATGTCGGCGATGCGCGCCACCGGAATGAAATCGGCGACGCCGTTGCGGCCCTGCCCGAGCGTCGGGCCTGGCACGTCGTTGACGCGGCGGCCGTAATAGCGATCGCCCCCAGCGAATAGGCGTAGCCGCCGCCGGCAAGGCCGATCTGGCCGAGGGCTGCCGCCAGCACCATGCCCATCCACACCGGCTGCTCGCCATGCTCGGCGCGCTGCAGCGAATGCGAGACGGTGATCAGCGCGCGCTTGCCGGCCGCGCGGCGCGCCAGCCTGCGGATCGTCTCGGCATCGACGCCCGAGATCGCGGCGGCCCATTCGGCATGCTTGGGCTGGCCGTCGCTCTCGCCCATGAGATAGCGCAGGAAGACGGGCCAGCCCTCGGTGTAGCGATCGAGGAAGGCCTGATCGTGCAGCCCCTCGGCAACCAGCGTGTGGACGATGCCGAGCATCAGCGCGGTGTCGGTGCCGGGCACGCAGCTCATCCATTCGGCGCCGGCTTCCACCGGCAGGTCGTCGCGCAGCGGGCTGACCAGGACGAAGTCGCAGCCGCGCTTGCGCGCCGCTTCCATCGCGCCGCGCTCGACGTGCTTGCTGATCGAGCCGCCGGCCACCATGGAGTTCTTCAGCGCCATGCCGCCGAAGGCCAGCACGATCTCGGTCTCGGTCGCGATCTGCTCCCAGGTGACGTTGCGCTTGGTGATGTCCTCATAGCCCGCCAGGATCTGCGGCAGCAGCACCGAGGATGCACCCGACGAGTAGGTGTTCACCGACCGCACATAGCCGCCCAGCGCGATGTTGAGGAAGCGATGCACCTGGCTCTGGGCGTGATGAAAGCGGCCCGCGCTCGACCAGCCATAGGAGCCACCGAACACGGCGCCCGGGCCGCGCGTGTCGCGGATACGGCCGAGCTCGTCGCCGAGCAGGTCGAGGGCCTTCTCCCAGCTGACGGAGACGAACTCGTCGCGGCCGCGGCGATGGTCGGGGCCCGGCCCGCGTTCGAGCCAGCCGCGGCGGATCGCCGGCTGGGCGATGCGTGCCTGGTGGCGGAGTGCGCCCGGAAAATTGCCGATGATGCCGTTGGGATCGGGATCGCCCGCATAGGCCCGGACCTCGAGGCCAGCTGTGCCCTGACGCGCGGAAAACACGCCCCAATGCGAGGTGTGCGGCTTGAAGCCGTCGGACAAGTCCAGACCGGGGTCGGGGAAGCCAATCGTGTCGTCCATGTCTGATCCTCGTTCCGGCGGCGGCCTGCAATCGGGGTGGTACTATACCGATCCGTTGCGGATATCGTCGAGATCAGCCTTGTCGGAAACGCCGGGCTGCCCCGCGCGGAGCCCGGCGGGCAGCCGAATCGCGGGGAACGAAGGCCCCGGCAGTTTCATTGATGTTGCAGACGGCATGAGCCGGCAAAGCTATTCGGCGCCGGGCAGCTCGTCACCGGTGGCCGCATCACTCGCCGACGCAGCAATCCACCAACAGCTCCCAGATCCGCTGCGCCTCGCCGCGCTCGTATCTGTCCGGCACCTTCTCCCCATTGCGTCGACCGTAGCCGCCGATGGCGCGGATTTCGCGAGGCACGATCCATCGCTCCGAGATCGGGTCGTACCATTTTCCAATGTTCAGCTCAGTCACGGCGATCAGCTCTCGGATATGATCAACGGTCGAGCGAGGCGCCTGCCGCGGCTTCGTGCGAGCCATTCGGCGAGGCGTCATCCAATTTACCAATCGTGAGCGCCCAGGATCGTTCCCCTCTTGGGCTCATCCCGGCCGGGCCGGATGCTGCGTGCGCGGATGCCGCTCGTGCAGCAGCCGCGCAAGCTCCTCACGCTCGGTCGCGCGTCTCTTCATGGCGGTCTCGAACAGCGCCTCCTGGATGTCGCGCGGCATGTCGCCCCACACATCCATCGCCGCGCGTCCGAGCAGGCCCGCAAGATGATCAACTCCAACACTCATTCGGCTCTCCTGGTCTCACCACGGAATGGAACAGCTGCCAGCGTGGAGCGTTCCAGTGCCATCATTGTGAAAAGGAGGCGTCCCTTATGGGTTTCTTCACCAAGGACATCAAAACGATGGAAGACCTGCTGCTGCATGGGCTGCAGGACATCTATTATGCGGAGCAGCAGATCCTGAAGGCACTGCCCGACATGATCGAGAAAGCGACCAACAGGGACCTCGTCGCCGGCCTGAAAGCGCATCTGGACGAGACCAACAAGCAGGTCGAGCGGCTCGACAAGGTGTTCGCCAAGCTCGGCAAGGAGCCCAGCGGCACGCAGTGCCCGGCGATCGACGGCCTCATCAACGAAGCCAACGCGACCGCCGGCGAGATCGAGGACAAGGCGGTGCTCGACGCCGCAATCGTCGCCAATGCGCAGGCCGTGGAGCACTACGAGATGTGCCGCTACGGCACGCTGATCGCCTGGGCCGAAGAGCTCGGCCACGACGACATCGTGCGCTTCCTCACGACCAATCTCAACGAGGAGAAGGCTGCCAACACCAAGCTGAACACGGTGGCGCTTCGCAAGGGTGTCAACGCCAAGGCGTCGAACGCAGCCTGATCGACGTGCGATCGACACGCGATCCGTCGATCGAGGTTGAGCTCGAGGACCTGGCGGCCCGGCGCGTGGGCCGCCATGGTCTATCGGACTAGACGGGGCCGATCTGCGGCGCCACGCCTTGCATGTCGCCCGATCGGCCGCGACGGTAGAGGTGCCCCGGCTCTGCCCACAAGAATCCATTCGAGAACGGGACACCGGGATAGGCCGCGGCAAGGCGGCGGTTGCCGCCGTCGGCATCGTCACGCCCGTTCAGCACATCACGAAAGATCCTGGCGATCTCGACCATGTCGCAATCCTGCGGCGACAGGCGCAGCGAGCCGACCTTGCTCTCGTGCAAGAGGCCGGCCTCCCCGAGCAGATTGGCGCAGGTGTGCGACAGGGTCTGCACGCCGTTGATGGTCAGGAAGTCCTGCTGCTCCAGCGTGTTCAGAAGCAGGCCATCCGGGTCCTTCTCGCAGACGAAGCGGCAATTGTCCTTGGCGAGCTTGTGCAGGCGCGCGTGATAGCAGCGGGCGGAGATGGCGAGCGGCACCCTGCCGAACGCAAACATTTCGGTCGTGACATCCGGAATAGCCTTCGCGATCGCCGCCACCGAAGCCAGCGGCAACTCCGGCGGCAGGCAGATGCGTTTCGCCCCGTGCGCAACGTGGAAGGCCGCGCTCGCCTCGTTGTAGATGTTGACGAAGGGCCCGATGGCGTGCGGCCGGCCCGCGAGCGCCCTGAGGCAGGTCAGATCATTCACCTCGACCATAGCGCCCTCGAGGGCAGCGAGCTCTTCGGTCTGGCGGCGCTCGCGCCGTAGCGAGATCAGGATCAGCGAGCCCAGCAGCACCTGCTTGCCTGCGTTCTGCAACCGCTCGACCACGGCCGGGATGTGGTCTGCGAAGAACGGGGAACGCTTCGAGCAGACGATCTCGCCCACGGATACGACGTCGAGCGGCGCTTCGTCGGCGATCCGAAAATAGAAATCGCGCCAACGCTCCGGCGCCCAATTGTACAGAACTGGACCGAGGCTGAGTTGCATCTTCCGGATCTCACATGTTCGACAAGATTAGCGCCAGGTCTTGCGATAGGCGCCGAGCGTGGAGGCCTGCCCTTCGGTGAACGGCTTCAGGCTCGCGATATCGGCCTCGCTCCCGCTCTCGAGTGCCGCGAGCGCATGACGGAAGTGGCGCACGACGCTTTCGACATAGGCGCGGCCGCGCTGGCGGCCCTCGATCTTGAGCGCGGTCACCCCGGCATCGCGCAAGCCCTTGAGCAGCGTCGTTGCGTCCAGGCTGACAGGGTCCTCGAAAATGTAGCCGGCGCCCTGCGCGGTCGAGAAGCGGCCCTTGCAGAGGGTCGGATAGCCCGCGGGCTCGGTCGCGGCGAACCGGTTGATGGCGAAGCCGCCGAGACTGGACTTGGTCCCCTCCGCCGTCTGTTCGTAAGTGACATGGCTCGGCGGGGAGCAGACGCCCTGCATGTTCGGCGATTTTCCGGTCGCATAGGAGGATAGCGAGCAGCGCCCCTCGGCCATCACGCAGAGGCCGCCGAACACGAAGACTTCGGTCTCGCAGGCGGACTCCCGGGTGATCTCGGCGATCTCCGGCACGCTCAGAACACGCGGCAACACGACGCGCTTTGCGCCGAAGGTTTCGGCGTAGAAGGCGATGGCATCGGGATTTGCGGCCGCAGCCTGGACCGAGACGTGCAGACGCTGGTTCGGATGGCGCCGCGCCGTGTAGTCCATCAAGCCGATATCGGCGAGGATCAGCGCATCGGCTCCGGCACTCACCGCATCGTCCACCGCGCGATGCCAGATCTCGACGGCGGAGGCGCGCGGGAAGGTGTTGATGGCGACCAGAACCCTCGCGCCGCGCCCATGCGCCAGCGCTATGCTCCTCCGCATCTCGTCGCGGCTGAAATTCAGTCCCGGAAAGTTGCGCGCGTTGGTTTCGTCGTTGAAGCCGCAATAGATCGCATCGGCGCCGGCGTCGATCGCGCTTCTGAGCGCCGCCGGCGTCCCGGCAGGACAGATCAGTTCCATCATCTCAACTGCTCGCTTGCCCGGACGAACCGATCAACTGGCCGCGGGCGGCTTCGAAGGCGCGCCTCACCGGCGCGCCCAGCGGACCGAACAGCGAGGACACTTCAGTGGCGAGATCGAGCTGGGCGTCGTCGATCGCATTGCGCAGCGCCAGCACCGCCTCGACATCGCCCTCGATGACGAGCTCGCGCGAGAACATCAGGGCATCGCCATCGACCCTGCCTTCGAGCAGAGCCAGCAGATTGACGAACGAGGCCGAGATCCGCGCATCCAGTCCCGGCGGCAGGTCTCGGACGACGGACAGGCGCGGCGGCGTCGCCTCGACCACGAAGGCAAAGGGCAGATCGATCGGCCTGATGCCGAACCGCGCGCGCGCGTGCGGGCCGAGCCGGTCGAATATCGCGGGGTTGCGCCGATGGATCCGCTGCAGGACGCCGCCGAGAACGAGCTGCAACGGCAGCAGAGGCAGGGGACGCATGGCCAATGCGACAAGCGGCGGAATCGTCGGCAACGGGCCGGGCGATGCGGCGGACGGATCATTCATGGCCGCACATCTGGACGGATTGCACGCCGCTGTATTTGAGCGGGAACAATGAAGAGCAAAATCAGGCCGGCTAGCTGTGATTTTTTGGGAGCCTGCTCAATTGCAACGTGATGTGCCGCGCTTTCGCGACCTGTCGGACTTCCTGCGCTTCATCGAAAGCCGGGGGCAGTTGCGACGCATTCGCGAGAAGGTCTCCGTCGTCCACGAGATCACGGAGATCCACCGGCGTGTGCTTGGGGCACACGGGCCGGCATTATTGTTCGAGCAGCCCGTCAAGGCCGACGGCCGCCCCTCGGAGATGCCGCTCCTCACCAATCTGTTTGGAACGGTCGAGCGGATCGCATGGGGGATGGGGATCGCGCCCGACCGTCTCGAGCAGCTCGGCGAGCTGATGGCCGAACTGCGCGCGCCGCGACCGCCGCACAGCATCAGGGACGCCTTCGACAAGCTCCCGCTCGCCCGCGCCGCGCTGGCGACGCGTCCGCGCACGCGCGCGGCCGCGCCGGTGCAGGATTGCGTCACGATGGGCCCCGACATCGATCTTGCGCGACTGCCGGTCCAGATCTGCTGGCCGGGCGAGCCGGCACCGCTGATCACCTGGCCGCTCGTGATCACCGTGCCGCCGGACTCCCCGACCGCCGACCAGGAGGAGAATGTCGGCGTCTACCGCATGCAGGTGCTCGGCCGCGACCGCGCCATCATCCGCTGGCTTGCGCATCGCGGCGGCGCTAGGCATCACCAGCAATGGAAGGCGATCGGGCGCGACATGCCGGTCGCGATCGTCATCGGCGCCGACCCCGCCACCATCCTCGCCGCCGTGCTGCCGCTGCCCGAGACCATGTCGGAGCTGCGCTTCGCCGGCATCCTGCGCGGCGAGCGCCCCGACCTAGCGCCCTGCCTCACCGTCCCGCTCGCGATCCCGGCCGAGGCCGAAATCGTCATCGAGGGTTTTGTCTCTGCGACCGAAACCGCACCCGAGGGTCCCTATGGCGATCACACCGGATATTACAATTCCGTCGAGGAATTCCCGGTGATGCGGGTGACGGCCATCACCAGCCGGCGTCAGCCCGTCTACCTCTCGACGTTCACGGGCCGGCCGCCGGACGAGCCGTCGCGGATCGGCGAGGCGCTCAACCGCCTGTTCGTGCCGCTGATCCGTCAGCAATTTCCTGAAGTGACCGACTGCTTTCTGCCGCCGGAGGCGTGCTCCTACCGGATCGCGGTCGCGGCGATCAGGAAGCGCTATCCCGGCCAGGCCCGGCGGCTGATGCTGGGCCTGTGGTCGATGCTGCCGCAGTTCAGCTACACCAAGCTCCTGATCGTGGTCGACGACGACATCGACATCCGCGACTGGCGGGCCGTGATGTGGGCGGTCTCGACGCGCAGCGACGCCTCGCGCGACCTCGTGACGCTCACCGACACGCCGATCGACTATCTCGACTTCGCCTCGCCGAAATCGGGGCTCGGCGGCAAGCTCGGCATCGACGCCACCACGAAGATTCCACCGGAGACGGATCGCGAATGGGGCATTCCGCTGGCAATGGATCCCGCAATCGTCGCGCGCGTCGATGCGATGTGGGCCAGCCTCGGCCTTGCCGGCACGGCGCTGCGCGCGCCGGTCCCGACATGAGCGGGCGGCAAGGCATCGTCGTCGGCATCAGCGGCGCCTCGGGCGCTGCGATCGGCGTGCGCATCGTCGAGCTGCTGGCGGGCAATCCGCACTACGCGGTCCATCTTGTGGTTTCGCCCGCGGCGGAGCGTACGCTAGCCGCGGAAGTGGGGCGCGATGCGCTGGCGCGGTTGCACGCGCTCGCTTTCCGCCATCACCTTCATTCGGACATCGGCACTGCGATCGCCAGCGGCTCGTTTCCGGTCGCCGGCATGATCGTCGCCCCGTGTTCGATCCGCACCCTCTCGGCCATCGCCTGGGGGCAGCTCGACAACCTTCTGACCCGCGCGGCCGACGTGCAGCTCAAGGAACGGCGCCGGCTGGTGTTGCTGGTTCGCGAGAGCCCGTTGCATCTCGGCCATCTGCGGACGATGCTGCAGGCAACGGAGATCGGCGCGATCATCGCGCCGCCGATGCCGGCCTTCTATCTCAAGCCGCAGTCGCTGGACGAGGTGATCGACCAGATCGCCGCGCGGGCGATCAACCTGCTCGACCTCCCAGAGCTTCGCGCACCCGCAGGGATCTGGTCCGGCCCGGGCGCCGAAAGCGTGTAGCCGGCGGCGCAGCTTCAGTCCCGGCCACATCGCCCGATCAGTTCACCTCGGCAAAACCGAGCGACGACTTCACACCCGGCGAGATCATCGAAGGCTGCCAGGGCGGCTCGAACGTCATGGTGACGTCGACCGTATCCACGCCCGGAACCAGGCTCGCGCTGTTGGCGACTCCTTCCTTGAGAAAGGACGCGGCGGGACAGCCGCGTGTGGTCGCCGTCATGGTGATGTGCGCGGCGCCGTCGTCGATGGACACATCATAGACGAAGCCGAGATCGACGATGTTGTGGCCGAGCTCCGGGTCGATCACGACCTTGAGCGCCTGCCTGATCCGGGCGACGAGGTCCTCATCATCGATCGTCATGCCTGCACCCTCACCGTCAGTTGATAGAATTCGTTCTGCGGCGTGAAGCCGCCGCGCCATTGATGGCCGCGCTTGGTCAGCTCCCGGAACAGGAAGACCGGCTCCCGGCTGAGCAAGGCGTGGAGCGTCTGGCCCGGTGCGAGCCGTTCCAGCGCCGCCAGAATCCGAACCATCGGCTCCGGCGGATCGAGGTCGCGATTGTCGAGACGAACCGCGGGCTCCGGCCAATCGTCATCGTTCGGCGCAGCAGAAGCTGGCCCGGCCGCTTCGACCGAGCCATCGTCCGGCATGAAGCGGATCTCCCATTCGCCGCCTTCGAGCTCGGCTTCCCGATGCGCAAAGCCCTTGCTCGCCATGACGTCGAACAGAGGAACCGGCTTGAAGGGCGCGTAGAGCCGCAGTCCCTCCCCGGGCGAGAGCCGCGCGAGAGCGGCCATGATGATCGAGAACGGCTCGCCGCCTGCGCGCAGGATCGGCCGGACATCGACGTCGATGAATTCGGTCATTGCAGTCTCCTTTCAATTCCGCGAGACCAGGAGGTGAGGCGCGGCTGCTCCCGTCGGCAGGCGCAGCGGCTCCGCCACGTCCGCAAGCCGCCTTGCCCTGATGAACTCCTCGCTCAGGCCAAGCGTAGCGAGCGTCACCACCGCCACGGCGAGACGGAAGCCGAGTGCCGCGTCGACCAAAAGCATCAGCGTCGCCATCCAGCTTCCGGCAAAGAACAGCACGAACCATTTCAACGCGCGGCGCTCGGCAACGAGATCCTGCACGCGAGGCGTCGGTACCCTGCCCATCACCGGACCGTAGGTCTCGAGCCAGGTCAGGAACGGCACGATCTTGTAGAGATTGGCGAGCACAAGGCCCGTGAGCCAGCCGAACGCGACCAGAAAGGCGAGCGCTCCGACATGGGACGCGAAAGAGCCGGCCGCAACGAACGCGGCACTGAGCATCGCTGCGGCGACGAAGCTCGCCAGCGCAACGAGACTCATGCGCGTGTTGAGCTCGAGCGCACGGCGCTTGCGGGCTCTGTAAAGGCCGAGCACGTCACGGCCGTAGGCGGCGAGCGACAGCAGCGCCGCTGCCGCCGCCAGCAGCAGCGTCAGATTGAGGCCCGTCATGCGCCAGAGTGCGAGCACGCCGCCGACCAACCCGACAGCCAGCGCTGTGATGCCGGCAAGCCAGGCGAGCCGGCCGAGTCGCGCATCGCTATCGGGCGCGAGCATGAACATCGCGAGCAGGCGATAGCTGACGCCCATGGCCGTGAATGTCAGCCATCCGCCAAGCCCCGCGAGCGCGTGAATCGGCACGCCCGAGACCAGCAGGTCCGGCCATTGCGCACCGATGGCAGTTCCGGACAGCACCAGCGAGAACAGGCCGCCGAAGCTCGCCGTGACGCAGATGCAGGCAAGCCCGGCTGCGACGAACCGCGCCGGCCCCGGCAAGGGGCGCGCCGACCAGAGCGTCATGCCGAGATTGGCAACGACCAGGGCGAAACCGGCGATCAGCAGGCTGGCGCCGACGGGAAGCAGCCAGCGTGGCCCGTTGAGGTGTCCGCCCAGTGTGAGAAAGCCTGCGAGCAGAACACTCAGGCCAAGCGTCAGCAGCACCAGAGCCGGCAACGTCCAGCGCTCCGCATAAAGCGGCCTTGCGACCAGCACCGGCACGAACTGGAACAGCGCGCCACACAGGGCCGTGCTCAACCAGCCGATGGTCACGATGTGAACGACGACGAGCGTGTCCGGACCGTCGATGTCGTGATTCGGAAAACCGAAGCCGGCGACGATCAACACTTCCGCGAGCAGCAGCCAGGCGATCGCGACCGCGAAGTAGCTGATAGCCCATCTAAAGAGGCTGGTTCCGATCACGGCTTCCTTCCCATCGCCCGCGCACGACGCCCCATGTCGGCACTCGACAACGGTAAGTGGCTGCAGTCGCTACCACTTTGTCGAGGCGCAAACTCCGGCGCCTTTCACGACAATGGGATCGGCACCGGCGCGGAGGCCCTGGAAGCATTGACGCAGCGCAAGAGAACGGCCCGCGGCGCTGATATTCAGACCTTCAATCAGCAGGGAATGGTCCGGATGACGCTGAAGAATTGGTGTGCGGTGCTGGCGATTTCGGCGGGTGCGGTGACCTCGGCGATGGCCCAATCCAGCCTTGCCCCCTCGCCGAATGCAAAACAGGATGCACCTCGTCTCGTCGAGGTCATGAGCATGGCGCAGCTTCAACACCTCAAGCTTTGGTATGCAGGCAAGGCGAAGAACTGGGACCTCGCGGCGTACGAGTTGCGGCAGTTGACCAATAGCCTCGCCGAAGCCGCGATATTCTACCCTTCTATTCCCATCAGCAATGTGACCACGATGAAGGAGCCGCTGCTCTCGGCCGCCGACGCGATCGCAGCGGGGGATGATCGCAAATTCGCCGTGTCCATGCGCGGGCTGACCGATGGCTGCAATGCCTGTCACAGCTCGATGGGCCGCGGCTTCATTGCCATCGGCGTGCCGAACGGCGGACAACCGCCTGCCAATCAGATCTTTTCGCCGTCTGGAGGCAGCCGGAAGAAGTGATGCGGCCTGCGCTTAACGCCTATTAAGCATTGCGCGGCGCCACCACCTGATCACGCCGGGTGAGACTGGATTGAGTTGCATCAACCCAGGGATCGAGCAGCCACGTACCTTGGCCTCGCCCCAGTGTCAGCGACAGCCGAGCCCTTGCATGATCGAACAATCTATCCCGGCCAAGGCTTTGGCCGCGGCGTTCTGGCAAATGCCAAAGGACGACCTCTATCGCGCGCTCGGTTCCGGCCCGGACGGCCTGTCGCGGGGCGAAGCTATCAGGCGGCTGGCGATCCACGGGGCCAACCGCGCCGACGCCCCGCAGAGCCGATCGGTCTGGCGCAAGCTCGGCCAGCGCCTCTGGAATCCGCTGATCGCGATGCTGCTGGCGGCGGCGCTCCTGTCCGGGCTGAGTGGCGACATCGGCAGCTTTGCCATCATCTCAACCGTGCTCTCGCTGTCCATCACGCTCGATATCGTCCAGGAACATCGCGCCGAGCTCACCGCCGAAGCTCTGCGGGAATCGGTTGCCATCCAGGCTGACGTCGTCAGGGACGGCAAGGACATGTCGATCTCGGTGGCGGCTCTCGTCCCGGGCGACGTCGTGAAGCTCCGGATCGGCGATCTGATACCGGCCGATGGCATCGTGCTCGATGCGCAGGACTTGCAGATCAATGAAGCCCTGATGACGGGCGAGCCGTTTCCGGCGTTCAAGACCGACCGCCCCTGCTCCGCGGCATTGCCGGCGGACGCCAGCAACGCTCTGTTCGCGGGAACCAGCACCGTCGGCGGAAGCGGCAGGATGCTGGTGGTGACGACCGGAGGCCGGACGCGCTTTGGCGCGATCGCCTCGGCGATGGCCGCCAACGCACCGCCGACGGCCCTCGAACAAGGTGTCCGGAAGCTCGGCCTGCTGATCCTTCGGCTGACGCTGTTTCTCACGCTTTTCGTGCTGATGGCTCATCTCGTCGCGCAGCGCAACGCAATGGAGTCCTTCCTGTTCGCGATCGCGCTCGCCGTCGGCTTGACGCCCGAGCTGCTGCCGATGGTGATGACGGTGACCCTCGCCCGCGGCGCCCTGCGCATGGCGAAGCGAAAAGTCATCGTCAAGCGGTTGTCGGCAATTCACGATCTGGGTGCGATGGACACGCTCTGCGTCGACAAGACCGGCACGCTCACCGAAGCAAGGATCACGTTAGCAGCTCATATCGAACCGCAGGGGCAATCGAGTGATCGGGTTCTGAGCCTGGCGCGCCTGAACAGCACGTTCCAGGCCGGCGTCAGAAGCCCGCTCGACGATGCGATTCTGTCAGCGAGCCGCGATGGTCTCGGCGGCTGGGTTCGGCTTGCGGAAGTGCCGTTCGACTTCGAACGGCGGTGCCTGTCGGTTCTGGCGGTCCGGAATGGCGAACACATGCTGATCGCCAAGGGAGCTCCGGAATCCATCCTGTCGCGCTGCGTGGCCGTGGAGATCGATGGCCTGGCTCATCCGCTCGACGCCGCCTGGCAACAGAAGATGGCCGATATCCAGGCGCGCTATGCCCGCGACGGCTTCCGGCTCCTTGCCGTCGCCATCAGATCCATTCCGGCCGCGCAGCAGACCATTGCCGTCAGCGACGAGACCAACCTGACCCTAATCGGCTTTTGCGTGTTCGCCGATCCGCCGAAACAGGATGCGGCTGCGGCCATCGGTGCGCTCAGCTCGCTCGGCGTGACCATCAAGATCATTTCGGGCGACCATGACGCCGTGGTCGCGCACGTCGCGCGCTCCGTCGGTTTGAAGGCAGACCGGATCATGACCGGCGCCGAGATCTCCGAGCTGACCGATGCCGCGCTCATCGCCCGGGTCGACCACGTCGACCTGTTTGCACGGATCGACCCAGATCAGAAGCGACGCATCATTGTCGCGCTCCGCCATCGCAATCACGTGGTCGGCTTCATGGGAGACGGCGTCAACGACGCCCCGGCGCTCCACGTCGCGCATGTCGGCATCTCCGTGACCGGCGCGACCGAGGTCGCCCGCGCGGCCGCCGACATGATCCTGCTGGCACCTGACTTGTCCGTGCTCGCGGCCGGCGTGCGCGAGGGCCGCAGGACCTTTGCCAACATCCTGAAATATGTCCGGATGGGAACGAGTTCGAATTTCGGCAACATGCTGTCGATGGCGCTCGCCTCGATCGTTCTTCCATTCCTGCCGCTACTGCCGCTGCAGATCCTGCTGAACAATCTGATCTACGATCTCTCCGAGATCGGCATCCCCTTCGATGACGTCGACCGTGAAGACGTTGCGCGGCCCGAAGCCTGGAACATGGCAAGCATTCTTCGCTTCACCATCATCATGGGAATTGTGTCGTCCCTGTTCGACGCCATCACTTTCGCCGTTCTCCTCAAGCTGTTCGATGCGGATGCGGCACTGTTTCAAACCGGCTGGTTCGTGGAATCGATCGCGACCCAGATTCTGGTGATCTTCGTGATCCGGTCGCGCAAATTGCCGTGGCGTGCGAACCGGCCCCCCAACATCCTGATCGCGACGTCCTTCGGCGCTCTGCTCGCCGGCGTGGCGCTGGCTCTCGGCCCGTGGCGCGGCGCGTTCGGCTTTACCGTGCTGCCCGCGGGACTGCTTGCGACGATCACCGCCATTGCCGCAGCCTATCTGATCTCGGCAACCATCGCGAAGCGGCTGGCGATCTCGGATCCGTAACGCCCGAAACCGAGGCTGGGTCACCCCAAGTGCCCCGGCCAATGCTCAGGTCGCGTCCGGATAGATCCGCTCTCGGTGGACTTCCCGGCCGCTTTCGTCGAGCACGACGATGCGGAGGCCCGGATGGCCTTTCGGCTTCTCCCGGCGCACCCGGTCGGCCAGATCCTTGCTATGCGCGATGGCGGCGCCGTCGCTCACGAGCTCCAGTCCGGATCTGTCCCGGACGGGCACGCCGTCCTTGATATCGAAATAATAGGTGCGCATGGACTCATTCCCGCGGTCTCGCGCGGCTCGGTTGAAATCATCATCCCGGAAATTGAGCGGCCGAAGCGGGGGATGATCCGCGGCGACGTCGGGAAACTGCATCTTAGGGAGGCAGGCATTTCGAACTCTTGACCCGGATCAAACACGGGAAAATTCGGCAAGTTTCCGACAGGGCCGCTCCAATCCTGCGGTATCATGACAGCGACTTCACGCCATCGCATGTCATCTGACGACGGAAATCATGCTGAACGCGCCCAGCGCCGTCAGGCGGCGACCTGCTCGCTTCCACCACCGCGCTTGCCGATCAGTGGCGCGAACTGCTCGGCCGTGACCGTTTCGTTCGCGATCAGCATCTCAACGCCGGCGTCGAGGTCTGCGCGCCGGCGCTGCAGGATCTCGCGGGCGCGGAGGTCGCCCTCCTCGACCAGATTGCGTACGGCGAGATCGATCTCGCGGCCGGTTGCCTCGGCCGCCGCGACGATCTTGTCCTGCGCCGCCATGAGAAACGCCTGCGGCTTGGCTGCATAGGTGCGTTGTCCCACCGTCTCGTCCATGCCGTATCTGGTCACCATTTCGATGGCGATCTCGGTCGCGCGTTGCAGATCATCGGCCGCGCCGGTCGAGATCGCCCCGTCGAAGATCAGATGCTCCGACGCGCGCCCTCCCATCAGCACCGCGATGCGGTTCTTCAGCTCCTCGACCGTCAGCAGGAACCTGTCCTCGGTCGGACGCTGAATGGTGTACCCTAGCGCGCCGATGCCGCGCGGAACGATCGACACTTTCTGCACGGGATCGACGCCGGGCAGGCTGGCGGCAACGAGGGCATGGCCCATCTCGTGATAGGCGACCCGGCGCCGTTCGTCCTTGCCGAGCACCCTGCTCTTCTTCTCGATGCCGGCGACGATCCGCTCGATCGCGGTGACGAAATCGTCGAACGTGACCTCCTCACCGCTTCGCCTGGTGGCAGCGATCGCGGCTTCGTTGATGAGGTTTGCAAGGTCGGCCCCGGTAAAGCCCGTCGTGAGACCCGCCACCTTGTCGAGGTCGACATCCTTGCTGATCCGGATCTTGGGGGCGTGCACCTTCAGGATCGCAACGCGCCCGATCTTGTCCGGCCGGTCAACCAGAACCTGCCGATCGAACCGGCCGGCCCGCAGCAGCGCGGGGTCCAGCACTTCGGGACGGTTGGTGGCCGCCAGCAGAATGACCCCGGCGCTGGGATCGAAGCCGTCGAGCTCGGACAGGAGCTGGTTCAGCGTCTGCTCCTTCTCGTCATAGCCGCCGAACGATTGCGGCCCGCGGCTGCGTCCGAGCGCGTCGAGCTCGTCGACGAAGATGATGCAGGGCGCTGCCTTGCGGGCCTGCTCGAACAGGTCCCGAACCCGCGCGGCGCCGACGCCGACGAACATCTCCACGAATTCCGAGCCCGAGATCGAGAAGAACGGAACCCCGGCCTCTCCCGCCACGGCGCGGGCCAGCAGGGTCTTTCCCGTTCCAGGCGGTCCGACCAGCAAAATCCCCTTGGGGACATGCGCGCCCAGGCGACCATAGCTTTTGGGATCCCTGAGGAACGACACCACCTCCTGGAGCTCGAACTTCGCCTCGTCCACGCCGGCGACATCGGCGAAGGTGACCTTGATGTCTTTCTCGACGTAAACCTTCGCGCGGGACTTGCCGATCGACATCAGCCCGCCCAAGCCCTGGCCGCCTCCGATGCCGCGGCCGAGCCAGAACCAGATCAGGAAAAAGGCTAGAAGCGGGAAGATCCAGGACAGCAACGTCTGCAGCGCGCCTCCGCCGGGGACGCCGGTCACACTGACGCCCTTCGCCGCGAGCTTGTCGGCCAGGGCCATATCGACCCGCGCGGTGATGAAGGCGGATTTGCCGCCCGGAAGCGGCTCTTTCAATTTCCCCTGAATCGTATCCGTGCCGACGGACACCTCGGCGACCTTGTCCTGGGCGAGCAGCTGCTCGAACTGGCTGTAGGGAATGGTTTCGGTCGAACTGTACGTGGCAAGGCCGAACTGCAGCATGACGAGCAGCAGACCACCCACAAGGATGGCCGCCATCGCGAGGCCCGGCTTCCGTGAACTTTGATCGGACTCCAACCTGCTTCTCCCATCACCATCAGCGCCAAGCCGAATGGTAATGAGGAACAGGCGGCGTCTGCTTGATTCAGCTCAACTGCGGCCAGCTCACATTCATGCGACCGGAACAGGGGCAAAGCCATGGTCTTGCCCCATTTCTTCCGAGATCCGCCATTCGGCGCGGCAGCCCGCGGCGTCAGGCGAAATAGTCCATGGGATGCGTGGCCGCGTCCTTGCGCCAGGCAAGGTCTGCGGCGCCCGCATTGGAGCCGAACGCAGACATCTCCTGCCGCATCAGCGCGAGCAGCGCCGGCGCCTGGTCCGTCCCCACTCCGTTCGCGACGTGGCCCGCCCAACTGTCCGGGCCGCTGCCCACCGCTGCAACCGGCTTGTCCGGCCCCATCATCGCATCCATCGCGTGCCAGAACTGCTCGCCGATGGAGGGCGCGGGATCTGCGGACAGGATCTCGAGCGCCGAGGCCAGCGTCTTGGCTGAGCTTGCGGCGTTCGGGTCGGCGGCGGGCGGTTGCGGCGTCGTCGCCTGTGTCAATACGGCATCGGCATAGTCCATCGTGTGTCCGTCGGTGCGGGTGTAGCTGCCGCGATTCACGACCACGGTGCTGCCGAACTCCCAGGACCCGTCCGTCGCCGACGCCGTCAGATCGATCGAGCGCACGCCTGCCGCGGCCAGCGACAGGATCTCGCCGTCCTCGACCGTGCCGTCGCCATTGCGGTCCTGCCACAGATTGAAGTCGGAGAAGCGAATGTCGCCGGCCGACAGCATTCCGTCGCGGTTGCTGTCGAAGGCGCGCAGCCCTTCGAGATCGGAACGGGCACCGGCCACATCGTCGGCGAAGCTCAGCTCCGAGATGCCGCTCACGGTACCGTTGCGGTCGCGATCGAGGAACAGGAAGGCCTCCGTGGCCCCGATCCAGCTGGTGTCGTCGGCGGTGCCGTTGCCATCGATGTCGAACCTCGCCGAGGACTGGTCGGCCGTCGTGGTTTCCACACCCCGCCCGTCGAGATCGAGGATGATCGGCGCTGCCAGCGTGACCGTTTCGCCGTTGCGGAAGATGAGCCTTTCGATGCTGGTGAGCGTGTCGACGCCGTCACTACCATTCGCCGTGGAATTGTCGGTGACCTGAACCGACCCGGCCGACGTGACGATCGAATAGGTCGACATCACACCGTTGTAATAGGCCGTGTCGGTGCCGTTGCCGCCGTTGATCGTGTCATTGCCGGCCATGCCCCAGAACGAGTCGTCGCCGTCATTGCCGTTGAGCGTGTCGTTGCCGATGCCGCCGGCCAGGCGGTTCGCGGCAGCGCCCCCGGTGATGACGTCGTTTCCACCGGCGCCATAGATGCTGTTCGGAGCGACCGCATCGCCGACCAATGTCTCGGAGCTGGCGGTCCCCACCACCCAGCCCTCGAAGGCGTTGGAGATGGTGAGGCTGACGGTGGCGGTCGCCGTGGCGACGCCATCGCTGATCGTATAGGTGAAGCTGTCGGTCCCCTCATAACCGAAATCGGGCGTATAGCTGACGCCCTGCCCATCGATGACGACAGTCCCCTTCGGCGGCGCGCCGACCGAGACGATGGTCAGATTGTCGCCGTCGACATCCGTGTCGTTGGCGAGCAGGCTTGCGCGCGCGATGGCGAGCGTATCGCCGTGGGTGACCGAGAACGGACCGTCATTGGCCGCGACCGGCTTGTCGTTGACGGGCGTGATCGTCAGGGTGAACACGTCGCTGGCCGTGAGCGAACCGTCGCTGGCCGTGACCTTGATATCGATCGCCCCATTGAAGTTGAGCGGCGGCGTGCCGGCGAACCTGGTGCCGGTCAGCGTCAACCAGGACGGCAGCGGGCTGCCATCCGCCAGCGTGGCGGTATAGGTGAGCGTATTGCCGTCGGGATCGGTGAAGCGGCCGGTCGGGATCGTGAACGAGACCGCGGCGTCCTCGGCCGAGTTGACGTCGGACAGCGGCACCGAAACCACCGGCGCGTCGTTCACCGGCGTGATGGTCAGCGTGAAGATGTCGCTCGCGGTCAGCGCGCCGTCGCGGGCGGTGACCTTGATGCTGACCGTGCCGTTGTAGTTCGCCGGCGGCGTGCCGGTGAAAGTGGTGCCGTCGAAGCTCAGCCAGGTCGGCAGCGCGGCACCCGTGGACAGCGTCGCGGTGTAGGTCAGCGCATCGCCGTCGACATCGGTGAAGCTTCCGGGCGGGATCGCAATCGCCAGCGGCGTATCCTCAGGTGAGGTCACATCGGGCAGCGCCACTGCCAGTACCGGCGCGTCGTTCTTCGGCGTGATGTTGAGGGTGAAGACGTCGCTGGCCGAGAGCGACCCATCGCTCGCGGTGACCCGGATGTCGATGGCGCCGTTGAAGTTGAGCGGCGGAGTGCCGGTGAACTTGGTGCCGGTCAGCGTCAGCCAGGACGGCAGCGGGCTGCCATCCGCCAGCGTCGCCGAATAGGTCAACGTGTTGCCGTCGGGATCGGTAAAGCGGCCGGCCGGGATCGTGTAGGAGATCGCGGTATCCTCCGGCGAATTGACGTCGGACAGCGGCACCGCGACCACCGGTGCGTCGTTCACCGGTGTGATGGTCAGCGCGAAGGTGTCGCTGACCGCCAGCGCACCGTCACGCGCCGTGACCTTGATGTTGAGCGTGCCGTTGTAGTTCGCCGGCGGCGTGCCGGTGAAATTCGTGCCGTCGAAGGCGAGCCAGGCCGGCAACGCGGCGCCGGTGGAGAGCGTTGCGGTGTAGGTCAGTGTATCGCCGTCGACATCGGTGAAGCTGCCGGGTGGAAGCGCGATCGACAGCGGCGTGTCTTCCGGTGACGTCACGTCGGGCAGCGGCACGGACAGCACCGGCGCATCGTTCTTCGGTGTGATCGTCAGGGTGAAGACGTCGCTGGCCGAGAGCGACCCGTCGCTCGCGGTGACCCGTATGTCGATAGAACCGTTGAAGTTCAGCGGCGGCGTGCCGGCGAACTTGGCGCCGGTCAACGTCAGCCAGGACGGCAGCGGGCTGCCGTCGGCCAAGGTCGCCGAATAGGTCAACGTGTTGCCGTCGACGTCGGTGAAGCGGCCGGTGGGGATCGTGTACGAAACCGCGGCATCTTCAGCCGAGCTGACATCGGACAGCGGCACCGACAGCACCGGCGCGTCGTTCACCGGTGTGACCGTCAGCACGAAGATGTCGCTGGCCGACAGCGCGCCGTCGCTGGCCGTGACCTTGATGCTGACCGTGCCGTTGAAATTGGCCGGCGGGGTGCCGGTAAAGGTGGTGCCGTCGAAGGCGAGCCAGGCCGGCAGCGCGGCCCCGCTGGAGAGCACCGCCGTATAGGTCAGCCGGTTGCCGTTGACGTCGGTGAAGCTGCCGGCCGGGATCGCGACCGAGACGGCGGTGTCTTCCGGCGAGGAGACGTCGGGCAGCGGGATCGCGACCACGGGTGCGTTGTTCACCGACGGGATCGTCAGGCGGAACACGTCGCTCGCCGTGAGCGACCCATCGCTCGCCGTGACCTTGATGTCGATCGCGCCGGTGTAGTTGGTGGGCGGCGTGCCATTGAAGGTGGCGCCGTCGAAGGCCAGCCACGAGGGAAGCGCGCTGCCGTCCGCCAGCGTTGCCGTCAGGGTCAGCGTGTCGCCGTCGAGATCGGCGAAGCTGCCGGCCGGGACCGGGATCGTGACGCGAACGTTCTTCGGCGAGACGATGTCGGCCAGCGGCTGCGCCAGCACCGGCGCGTCGTTCACCGGCGTGATGTTGAGGGTGAAGACGCCGCTGGCCGAGAGCGTGCCGTCGCTGGCGACGACCTTGATGTCGATCGCGCCGTTGTAGTTCGACGGCGGGGTGCCGGTGAATGTCGTGCCGTCGAAGCTGAGCCACGACGGCAGCGCGCTGCCGTCGGCCAGCGTCGCGGCATAGGTCAGCGTATCGCCGTCGACATCCGCAAAGCTGCCGGCCGGGATCGTGATCGACACCGGAGTATCCTCCGGCGACGACACGTCCGCCAGCGCCTGTGCCACGATCGGCGCATCGTTCACCGCTGTGATGGTCACGCGGAAGACGTCGCTTGCCGCGCGCGCGCCGTCGCTGGCCGTGACCAGGATATCGAAGCTGCCGTTGAAGTCGGCCGGCGGCGTGCCGGTGAAATTCGTGCCGTCGAAGGCGAGCCAGGACGGCAGCGCGCTGCCGTCGGAGAGCGTCGCCGAATAGGTCAGCGGGTCGCCATTGGGGTCGGTGAAGCTGCCTGCGGGAATCGCGATCGAGAGCGGCGCATCCTCGGACGAGGACACATCGGCCAGCGGCACCGACAGCACCGGCGCCTGGTTGACCGAGACGATGCTCAGCCGGAACACGTCGCTGGCGGCCAGCGTACCGTCGCTCGCGGTGACCTCGATGTCGAAGTCTCCGGCCGCGTTCTGCGGCGGCGTGCCGGTGAAGCGCGTGCCGTCGAAGCTGAGCCAGGCCGGCAGCGGGTTGCCATCGCTCAAGCGCGCGGCGAACGTCAGCGTGTCACCATCGACATCGGCGAAGGCCGACCTGTCGAGCACAATATCGATCGCCTCCCCTTCGCGGCCCGCCTGGTCGTCCAGCGGATGGTCCAGCACCGGCGCATCGTTGACCGGCAGCACGTTGAGCTGGAAGCCGGCGGAGGTCGACAGCGCGCCGTCGCTTGCCGTGATCGCAAGCGCCAGCGTGCCGTTGAAGTCAGCCGGCGGCGTGCCGATGAGGCGGCCGTTGGACACCGAGATCCAGGACGGCAGCGGCGAGCCGTCACCGAGCGTCACGGCGAAGGTCAGGGCATCGCCGTCGACATCGGCAAACGCGCCGGTCGGCAATGCGATCGAGAATGGCTGATCCTCGGTGACGTCGACATCGCCGATCGCGCTGACGATTGCCGGCGCGTCGTTGACCGGGGCGATCGAAACCAGCAGCTCGCGCACGGTCTGCGCGGTGCCGTCGGACGCCGCGATCTCGAGCTGGATCGTGCCGTTGAAGTTGGTGGGCGGATCGCCGCTCAGCAGCCGCGTCTGCGGATCGTATTGCAGCCAGGCCGGCAGCGCCGTGCCGCCCTTGCCGCGGATCTCGACCAACAGCGCGTCGCCGTCGACGTCGCTGACGAAGCCGGCCGGCAGGGTCACGCTGAAGCGCTGATCCTCGATCCCCTTGAGCACGGGTACCGTGGAGATGACCGGCGCGTCGTTGACTGCTGCGACATTGATGTTGACCCGCGTCGTCGCGGTCAGGCCGGTCGAATCCTCGATCTCGTAGTCGAACCACGCCGGACCGTTGAAATCTGCGCTCGGGGTGATCTGGAGTTGGCCGAAGCCGAGATCGGTGACCGTCACGCCAGAGGTCGCGACGATCCGGGTGAGCACGAACGCCTGCTGGTCGGCATCGCTGTCATTGGCCAGCAGCTGGCTCGCAAACAGCGTCAACGGCGAATCCTCGCGCATCTCGAGCGAGTCGGGCCGCGCGACAGGAGCGTCGGCGACCGGCAGCACGTTGATCGTGACCGTGGTCGAGACCGCGAAATCCTGCTCGTTCTTGACCGAATAGTGCAGCACCAGCTCGCCGTTGAAGTTGGCGGCGGGCGTGACGCGATACTTGCCGTTGGCGAGCAGTTCGGCGCCTTCGAGCCCGACGAAGGTCAGGGTCGATCCATCGGGCGTGACGTCGTTCGCCATCAGCGCGGCGGGATCGATGTCGATGAAACCGTCTTCGAGCACCTCGAAGCCGGCATCCGACACCGGGATCGGCAGCGGCACGTTGGGCGCGACCAGCAGCGTCACGAAGCCGACGCTGGAAGCGCCATGGCTGTCGGTGACGCGGTAGTGGAAGCCGGCATCGCCGATATAGCCGGCGTTCGGCGTGAAGACCGCGGTCGAGCCGACGCGAACCACCGTGCCCTGGTCGCCATCGAACACCTCGACGATCTCGAAGCTGTCGCCTTCGACGTCGCGGTCGTTGGCGATCAGTGCGGCGAAGTCGATCGTGATGGCCTGGTCCTGGGTCGTCCTGAACACACCCAGGGGATCGTTGGCCGTCCCGGCTCCGTCCGGATTGGCGATCGGCGCATCGTTCACGGCGGCGACGTTGAACGTCACGGTGCCGGTCGAGGTCTTGCGTCCGTCCGAGATCGTATAGCTGAAATTGACGGCGCCGCTGATGTTCTCGTTCGGCACGAACTGCCAGCGTCCGTCGGGCAGCTCGACGATGCGGCCGTTGGCGGCGCTGCGCGACAGCGACTGGAACGTGATCGTGTCGCCGTCGGCATCGCTGTCATTGCCGAGCAGATCGGCGGTGGTGAACTCGAACGGCGTATCCTCGACGGCCTCAAACACGTCGGTCGCGGCGATCGGCGTGCGGTTGGTCGAGGCGACGTTGATCGTGACCTTGCCCGTGCTCGAGCCGTTGGTGTCGTCGGTCACGATGTACTCGAACGTCGCGACGCCCTCGAAATTGTGGTCCGGCGTGAACACGATATGGGTGCCGTCGAAGCTGACGGTGCCGTGCGTGGCGTTGGCGACGTCGACGAAGCGGATCGGGTTGTTGTCGACGTCGTAGTCGTTGGCGATCAGCGTCGCCGGATCGATCAGCAGCGGTGTGTCCTCGATCGCCGCGACCGTGTCCTCGACCGTGGTCGGCGGATCGTTGACGGCGGCGACATGCACGATGGCCGAGCCGGTCGAGGGACCTTCGTGGTCGTCGGTCACGACATAGCTGAAGCCGTCATCGCCGGAGAAAGCATCCGCCGGCGTGTAGACGACGTAGGCCCCGGAATTGCCGTCGAAGCGCTGGCTCAAGGTCGCGCTCTGGCTGTCGCCACCGAGCGTCCGCGTGAAGCGGATGTCGAGGTTCGAAGCGAACGCCAGCGGGACGTCGCCGGAGAGCGCGCCGGTCGCGCTGTCGATCGTGAGCCAGCCCGGCAGTGCCGAGCCGTCCGCGAGCGTCGCGCTCCAGACCGCGCCTTCCAGCTGGCCGAGGCCGGCGGGCGGCGCGATATTGGCATGGGCGAGCTCGATGACGAGCGAGCCGTTGGCCGGCTGCCCCAGCGACAGGATGCGCAGGGCATCGCGATCGCGGTCGAAGTCGTTGCGCAGCAGGTCGGTCACCGCAAAGCGCGTGGTTTGTCCCTCGCGTCCCGTCAGATTGTCGACCGCTGTGTCCGGCCGCTCGCGCGTCGGCTTCACGTCGTAGAAGATCAGCGCCGGATTGGCGGAAACGCCGCCCTTCTCGTCGGTGGCGTCATAGCTCAGCACCACCGTGCCGTTGAAGTCGGTGGGAACGGTGACGTTGATCTGCCCGGGCGAGACGACCGTTGAGGCCGGGAACGGCGCAATCTTGAAAGTGTCGTCGACCACGGCTTCGGTGATGATCGACATCGCCGGATGACCGTTGCCGGCGGCGATATCGAGGCGGACCGGCACGGCGCCGACCCAGTTGGCCGGCGGCATGCCGGAGAAGGTGAAGGTGGCGGGGTCGAAGCTCAGCCAGTCCGGCAGCGGCGCGCCGCTTTCGCGGGTCGCGGTGATGGCACCGGCACCCTTCAGGTCGAGCGCAAACAGGCCCTGGCCCGCGAAATAGGCATCGCCTTCCAGCGCGTGGTTGATCGCCGTCATCTGGCTCGCGAGATCGCCATGCGGGTCAACGACGAACTCCAGCGTGAAGCCGCGATTACTCGACGCATAGGTCCCGTCGGGAAGCACGCGCGGCGCCGGCGTGAACACGACCTGCAGGCGCGCCAGCTGCGCATCCGCATCCGGCGCGAAGCCGCTCAGGCTGACCGTGCGCGTCGCGGCGTCGAAGGACAGCCAATCCGGCAGCGGGCGGCCGCCGATGATCGAGGCCGAAACCGTCCCGTTCTTGGTGTCGAGCAGCGCGAGCTGGCTGTCATAGGTGACGCCGGCCGGCAGCGCGGCCGGATCCAACGTCATGCTGTCGGTGAAGATCCCTGGATTGCCGCCGCCTGCGGCCGGATGCGAGAAGGTGAGCTGGACGCTAATCGGATCCGTCGTCCCCTCGGGCGGCGTTCCCGTGAACTGCAGCGTCTGGGCGTTGAAGCTGAGCCAGGACGGCAGCACGGAGCCATCGGCGAGCTTCGCCGTGACGGTCGTGTCCGCATCCAGATCCGAGGCATCGAATTCGTAGTC
Organism: Bradyrhizobium sp. UNPF46; assembly: GCF_006658625.1. Lineage (NCBI taxonomy): Bacteria > Pseudomonadati > Pseudomonadota > Alphaproteobacteria > Hyphomicrobiales > Nitrobacteraceae > Bradyrhizobium > Bradyrhizobium sp. UNPF46. The sequence continues at coordinate 91,839 of NZ_LFJB01000083.1, read as the reverse complement.
GACCGCGAAGGCGGAGCGAATCTCGTAACCCTTGAGGACATCGGTCCTGGCATCGAAGCCACCCGAGATATCGCCTGCCGTCAGCTCGAACCGGGTGTTGAAGATGCGTCCATTGGAGGGATCGCTCACCCAGACGTCGACGGAGAGCGGATCCATTCCGGCCGGCGGCGATCCCGCGAACCGCATGGTGGCCGGATCGAACTGCAGCCAGGACGGCAGGGCCGAGCCGTCGGCCAGGGCCGCGCTGACCGCGTAACCGGCCGACAGATAGCGGTGGTCGACCACACCGAGCACGGTGGAGCGCTTGAAGAACAGCACGTCGCCGTCGGCGTCGATGTCGTTGCCGAACGCCTCGCCGGGGATCACGAACAGCGGACCGTCTTCCAGGCCGCTGACATAGTCGTTGCGCAGGATCGGAGCTTCGTTGCGCGGCAGGACCGTGATCGCGACATAGGCGGTCGAGGTGCCGCCATGGCCGTCGCTGATCGTGTACTGGAAGCCGGCGGTGCCGTTGTAGTCCGGTGTCGGCCGGAACTCGATCATGCCGTCATCGCGCAGGCGGACCTTACCGCCATCGGCGAACCGGGCGATGCTGTCGAGCACCAGCGTGTCGCCGTTCTCGTCGGTGTCGTTGGCCAGGATCGTCGCCGGGTCGATCACGAGGATCTGGTCCTCGAGCGTCCGGTAGCCATAGTCGTTGTAGGCCTTCGGCGGGTCGTTGAGCGGCTTGACCTTGAAGTCGTAGGTCAGCGTCGCCGCGGCGCCGCGCGCATCGATCACGTCGTATTCGATGCTCGCCTGTCCGAGGGAGGCCGGCGTGAAGGTGATGGTGCCGGTCGCCTGATCGAACACCAGGGTGCCATTGTTGGCGGGGTTGTTGTCGAGACCGCCGTGCAGGCCGACGAAGGTGAAGCCGTCGCTCTCGATGTCGTAGGTGTTGGCCAAGAGGTCGGCGACCGTGACGGTGGTATCCTGGCCGAGACGGATCCAGCGATAGGTGTCGCGATCGCGCGGTGCGTCGTTGACGGGCGAGATCGAGATTTCGACCTTGGCGGTCGAGGTCGCGCCGCTGGCGTCGGCCAGCGTGTAGACGAACCCTGCCGCGCCGAAATAGTCCGGACGCAGCTTGAACTGGATGTAGTCGCCATCCAGCCGCGCGCTCACGTTGCTGGCTTCGAACTGGTAGTCGTTATCCTTGTAGCCGTCGATCGCCTGCCCGGACGTGTTGGTCAGCGGCGCGATCGAAACGATGTGCAGCCCTTCCAGACCGGCGTCGCCATCGACGTCGAAATCGTTGGCGAGCAGCGTGTCGATCCTGATCCGCAGGATCTGGTCCTCGACGCCATAGACCAGCGCATCATCGACCGCCGTCGGCGCGTCGTTGACCGGTGCGAGATCGACCTCGACCCGGGCCGTGGATTCGCGACCGAACTGGTCGCGGACGGTGTAGCTGAAGAAGGCATCGCCGTTGTAGTTCGGCGCGCCCAGGAACTCGATCTTGCCGTCCTCGCGTACGTGCACGGTGCCGTTCACGGCATTGCCAACGCCGGCGAGCGTCAGGTTGACCGCACTGTCGGCGTCGTTGGCGAACAGGGTCGCCGGATCGATCACGACCGGCTCGTCCTCGACGCCGAGATGCACGATGTCGTCGGCGGCATTGAAGCGGCCGAGCTGCTGCAGCTGATCGATGCGATCGCGATCCCAGACTGTGCCGTTAGCGAACACGATCTCCTCGATGCCGCTCTGGGCACCGAGGAAGTGGTCGGTCACGCGCACGGTGTCGACCAGGAAGCCGTCCTGCCGCTCGAATTCGAGCAGGAGGTCGTTGCCCTCGCGGATGACCGAGACGTCCTTCGGCGCGATCGCCGACGACAGCACCAGGCGGTCGGTGTCAGTCTCGGCCCCCTGCTCGGTGATGACGTCCTGGCCGTCGTCGAAGCCGAACACATAAGTATCCGAGCCGGCCCCGCCGGCGATGGCGTCGTTGCCGCGCAGGCCCTGGAACCAGTCGTCGCCGGCGCTGCCTGTGAACTGGTCGTTCCAAAGCGAGCCGACCACCATCTCGATCGAGGTGAGCTGGTCGCCCGCCGCCTCGCCGGCGGTGCCGAGGCCGGTCGCCAGATTGACCGCGACGCCCTCGTCGGCGCGGCTGTAATCGGCGATGTCGAAGCCGCCGCGTCCGTCGATGATGTCGGCGCCGCGGCCGCCGCGGATGCGGTTGTCGCCGGCGTCACCACGGATGGTGTCGTCCTGATACGAGCCCTGGACGATCTCGATCCCGGAGAAGGTATCTCCGAGCGCATCGCCGCCGCCGGCGGCGCCGTTGGCCATGTCGACGGTGACCCCTTCCGTCGACAGCGTGTAGTCGGCCGTATCGATGCCGTCGCCGCCGATCAGCTGGTCCGCACCGCGGCCGCCGATCAGGGTGTCGTCGCCGGCATTGCCGATCAGAATGTCGTTGCCGCGACCGCCCGACAGGATGTTGGCGAGCAAATCGCCTTCCAGCGTGTCGTCGGCGTCGGTTCCGGTCAGGTTCTGGATATTGGTCAGCACGTCGCCTTCGGCATCGCCGCCATGAGCGGTGCCTGACGCCAGCGAGATCGACACGCCGGTCGCGCCGAAGCTGTAGTCGGCCGTGTTGTTGCCGAGGCCACCGTCGAGCACATCGGCCCCCGCCCCGCCGGTCAGGACGTCGTCGCCCGCGCCGCCGAGCAGGATGTCGTTGCCGCCGCGGCCCTCCAGGATGTCGTTGCCATCACGGCCTTCGAGCCGGTTGTCGCCGGCATCGCCGCCGAGCTGATCGGCATATTGCGAACCAACCAACGCCTCGACGCCAATATAGACGTCGCCTTGGGCGTAGCCGCCCTGGCCGACGCGCGACTCGAGGTCGGCGCGCACCAGGAAGTCGGAGTTCTCGAAGCTGACGGTGTCGTAGCCGTCGCCGCCCGTGATGCGGTCGGCGCCGTCGCCAGCGTCGATCCAGTCGTCGCCGGCCCCTGCATCGATCTGATCGTCGCCGCTGCCGGCCTCGATCCGGTCGTTGCCGCCGCCGCCCAGCACGAAGTCGTTGCCGCCGAGCGCCTGGATCAGATCCGCGCCCTCGGTGCCGACGAGATAGTCGGCCTTCGCCGTCCCGCGCAGCAGGCCGTTATAGCTGTCAGCCACCGACGCCATCGCAAAGCCGGTGTCGGTCGCGCCATCGGTGTCGGCGATCCGGTACTCGACCGCGACCTGGCCGGTGAAGCCGGCCGAGAAATGCACGACGATGAACTTCTCGCCGTTCCAGTCGACCACCTCCGCGGTGCCGCGCGGCACGCGCTGGCCGAGCGCGAGCGCATCCGCGTCATAGACGCCGTCGACGCCAACGAAAGTCGGGCGGGCGCGGTTCGGATTGTCGAGATCGTCGTCGATCACGCCGTCGCCGTCGTGATCGGCCTGCTCGATGTCGTAGTCGTTCTTCAGGAGATCGGTGACACGCAACACGAGCGGCGCATCGAGCGGCGTGACAAAGCCCTCGTCCTGGCCGACGGTCGGATCGTCGTTGCTGGGGACGACGATGATGTCGACATAGCCTTCCGCCGAGCCGTCGGCATCGTCGGTCACCCCATAGACAAAGCCGGAGCTCTGGCTCGCGTCCCGGTTCGGCGTGAACACCAGGTTGCCGTCGGCGTCGAACTCGATGGTGCCGTTCAGCTTCTGGCCGGCATCGCCGCCGAACACCAGCGCATCCAGCGTCGTCGACAGCCGCCATCCCAGGAAGCGGAGCGGGTCGCGGTCCACATCCGTGTCGTTGGCGAGCAGCGTCGCAATCGGAATGACGGTCGGGATATCCTCGTTCACATAGATCACGTCGCGATGCGCGACCGGCGGCGCGTCGCCGACGTTCTCGAACCACATCGTGACGGTGGCGCCGTCGACCGCGCCCTCGTTGTCGCGGACGAGATAGCTGAACGACGCCTCGCCCCAGAAATCGGCATCCGGCGTGAAGATGATCGTGCCGTGATCGGTGACGGTGATGTCGCCATGCACCGCGTTGCCGGCGCTCTCGAACTGCACCGCGAAGCCTTCGGTGTCGCTGTCGTTCTTGAGCAGCTCGATGATCGGAATCTCGATCGCGTGGTCTTCCGTGCCGCGCAGGATCGGCAGGCTCTGGTCGGTGTAGCTGTCGTTGCGGGCATCCGGCAGGTCGTTGACCGGCTGATAGGCCAGCGTCGCGCGGGCCCAGGCAGTTCCGCCATGACCGTCGTCGACCTGATATTCGAACCAGGCATCGCCGTTGAAATTGGGCGTCGGCGTGAACAGGACTGTATTGTTCTCGAGCAGCACGGCGTTGCCGCCATGGCTGTTGCGGACGGCGGTGAGCGTCATCGTCTCGCCGTCGTGCTCGATATCGTTGGCGAGCAGCCGATCGGCGCCGATCACGATCGGGTTGTCCTCGCGGATCGGATCGCCGTTGTCGGTCGTCTCGAACCGATCGTCGTGCAGCTCTGGCGGATCGTTGACCGGCGTGACGGTGAAGTTGACCCGGCCGGTCGAGGTCGCCCCGCTGGGGTCCGCGACGATATAGTCGAAGTGCGCGTTGCCCCAGAAATAGGCGCGCGGGGTCACGTGGATCAGGCCGTCGTCGCCGATCGTCACGGTGACATCCGCGTTGGAGATCACCGACTGCACCGAGAGCCCGTCGTGATCGATGTCGCTGTCGTTGGCGCTCAGCGTGCTCGGATCGAGCGTGAAGGCGGTGCTTTCGAGCGTCGCGTCGACGGTATCGTCATGCGCCACCGGCGCATCGTTGACCGCGGTGACCTGGATCGTCACCTTGGCCTCGGCCCGGCCGCCTTCGGGCGTGTTCGCGACATAGCTGAACTCGGCGGTGCCGTTGAAATTGGCGTTCGGCGTGAAAGTGATGTTGCCGTCGCTGGCCAGCGCCACCGTCCCGTTGACGGCCTGATAGACCTGACCGACGATCATGCGGTCGCCGTCGAGGTCGTTGGCCAGGAGCCGCTCGACGCGGATCACCAGCGAGCCGTCCTCGGCGACGGTGAAGCCCGTATCCGGGTAGGCGGTCGCGACCGGGCGCACCTTGAGATCGACCGAGGCCGTGGCAAAGCCGTTATGGCCGTCGGAGATCGTGTAGCTGATCGAGGCGGAGCCGTAATATCCGTTGGTCGCGGTGTAGTGGATGTTGCCCTGGGCATCGATCGTGGCAACGCCGGAACTGCCGGCATCGACGCCGACGATGGTCAGCGCATCGCCGTCGGCGTCGAAGTCGTTGCGAAGCAGATCGGTCGCCTTGATGACGAGCTCGACGCCCGTCGTGACCGAGAAGAAGCCGTCCCCCAGGGCCGTCGGGGCGCGGTTGCCCAGCAGCTCGCGCAGGGTCTCCTTGGTCCAGACCACGCCGTCGGCGAAGACGTAACCCTCGATCCCCTTGGCATCGGTCGAGAGCGCATCGAACACGGTCAGGCTGTCGGCGCTGTTGCCGGTGAAGCGGATGACGACGGCATCCGAGCTGCGATAGAGCTGCTCGACATGGGCGTCCGTCGAGGCGAAGTCCGCAATCTGGATCCGGTCGGTGCCGCCCGTTCCGGAATCGACGACCGTGTCGTTGCCGGCTCCGCGCTTGAACTGATAGAGATCGTCGCCGGCCGCGCCCGAGAGCAGATCGTTGCCCGCCCGGGCGGCGAAGATGTCGTTGCCGTCGAAGCCGTAGACGTTGTCATTGCCGCTACCGTCGATATCCGACAGCGCGCGGGCGCGCATCGCGTCGCGATTCCAGACCGTGCCGTCGGCGAACCGGACCGACAGGCCGAACGCGGGATTGTTGGACGGACTGAGCGCGTCGGTCAGCACCACGCGATCGCCTGCACCCGAGAAAGTGAGCACGAGATCGTTGCTGTCGGGACCGGCGCGGACGGCGGAGACGATTTCAGCGACGTTGTAGTCGGTCAGGCTGAGGACGTCGGTGCCCTTGCCGACCGCGTTGATGCGGTCGTCGCCGTCGCCGCGGCGATAGAGATAGGTGTCGTTGCCGTAGCCGCCGTCGACGATGTCGTTGCCCTTGCCGCCCATCAGCGTATCGGCGCCGTCGGTGCCGATGATGATGTCGTTGCCGTCGGTGGTGAGGCTGGCGAGGATCGCCAGCTTCATATCGGCGACGGTGTACTGCGTGCCGTCGGCGAGCGCGATAGTCTCGACCCCGGCGGAGTTGGCGGCGAGCGCGTCGACGATGACGATCTGGTCGGTCGTCCCGGCAAAGCGGATCGCGACGTCGTCGCTGTCGGCGGCGATGCGGTGGAAGCTGATCTCCGCGGCGGTGTAGCCGCTGATCTCGAGCCGGTCGGCCGCGGACGACGCCTTGTCGTTGATGACGTCGCTGCCATCGCCGCGGGCGAAGCGGTAGATGTCGTTGCCGGCACCGCCGGACAAATGGTCGTTGCCGAGACCGCCGACCATGACGTTGTTGCCGGCATCGCCGGTGAGCACATCGTCGGCAAAGCTCGGCGCCCGCGCGATCAGATCGCTGGTTCCCCACACCGTGCCGTCGGCAAAACGGATCGATTCGATGCCGCCAGCGCCGAGCGCGCCTTCGATGGTGATGCGCGCGCCGGTCGACTTGACGATCAGCGTGAAGTCGGCCCCGTCCTCGCTCTGCGAGACCGTGATGTCGTCGGGTGCGATATCCGCCGCCAGCAGCAGCGTGTCGTTGCCGGCCGTATCGGCGATGCGGTCGTGGCCGCCATGGGCCGCGAAGCGGTAGGTGTCGTCGCCGGCACCGCCTTCGAGGCGGTCGTTGCCGGTGCCGCCGTCGAGATCGTCAGCTCCGCCATTGCCGATCAGCAGGTCATCGCCGGCGCCGCCAGCGAGCGTATTATCGAGCTCGTCGCCGCGAATGACGTCGTCGCCATCGGTCGCCGCGCGGGCGAGTGCGATCAGCGTCGGCGCGGTCCAGACCGTGCCGTCGGTGAAGGTGACGCGCGAGACGCCCATGCCCGGCGCCGCCGGAGAGCCGAGATCGACGCGGTCACCGGTGCCGATGATTTCGAGCACCAGATTGGCAGGCCCTCGCACGACACGGATGTCGCTCGCCAGGATCCCGGCCGCGAAGCTCAGCGTGTTGGTGCCCGATGCGTCGAGAATGACGTCCTGGCCGTCGCCGCGGGCGAACACATAGGTGTCGTCACCGCCGGCGCCCTGCAGCACATCGTTGCCGGTGCCGCCGATCAGCGTATCGGCGCCCGCGCTGCCTTGCAGGGTGTCGTTCCCCGCCTTGCCGTCGAGCGTGACGGAGTTACCCTGGAAGCTTGCGGGAACCGCGAGCACGTCGTCGCCGCCAGATCCCTGAAGGGATCGCGTGAGCACGTCGTTCCAGGTCCAATTGGTGCCGTCGGAGAAGGCGATCGTCTCGATGGCGCTGGCGCCGTCGAGCGCACCGGTTACGCGAATCCGGCCGCCCTCGTTGTTGACGCGCAATTCGACGTCGCGGCCGATCTGCACGACGCTGACGTCGGCGGCCGCGATGCCCGCGGCGAATTCCAGCCGATCCGAGCCGCCGAGGTCGGAGATGGTATCGCGGCCGTCGCCGCGCGCGAAGCGGTAGACGTCCGTGCCGGTGCCGCCCGACAGCTGATCGTCGCCCAGCCCGCCCTCGAACACGTCGGTGTCGGTCGTGAAGCTGCCGTCGCCATAGCCGGTGATCACGTCATCGCCGGAGCCGCCCGACATGATGTCGCTGCCGCCACCGCCGATGATCTGGTCGTTGCCTTCCTGGCCCGCAATCAGGTCGTTGCCGAGGCCGCCGTCAATCACATCGTTGTCGCCACCGCCGGCCAGCCGGTCATTGCCGCCGAAGCCGCTGATGACATCGTTGCCGCCATTGCCGAAGATGCGGTCGTCGAGCGCGCTGCCGTTGAGGACGTGGCCGGCATCGTCGTCATTGATGCTGATCGAATTGTCGATCGCGATCGGAACGCCGTCGAAATTGGCCGCGGTCAGCGTCGTGGCATTGACGCCGAGCAGGCGTACCAGCTCCTGGTCGGGCCCGGAACTGGCCCGCATCATGACGACCGCATCGCTGCCCGATTGCGCCAGGAAGATGCTGCCGCCCTCGAACGGATTGGGATTGCTGGTCATCAGGCGGATGACGTCGCCGCCCGCGCCCGCCTGGAAATCGGTGATGACGTCGGCGACGATGGGCGCCGCACCTTGCCGGACCGGCAGGTAGTAATAGGTGTCGCGGCCGGCGCCGCCGGTCAGCGTGTCGACGGAACCATCGGCGGAGATGTCGGCGAACTGATCGTTGCCGGCACCGCCCGACAGGATGTCGGCCCCCTCGCCGCCCTTCAGATAGTCGTCGCCGGCGCCGCCGGTGAGCACGTCATCGGCGGCAGTCCCGGCCAGGAACTCGCCGGTGACGGAGACGTCCTCGACCAGACGGGCGCGCACGTCGGCCAGCGACAGCGTGACGCCGTCGGCCACAATCTCGAAAGCGTCGACCAGATCGCTGACGCCACTGCCGAGGCCGTTGCGGACGACGATGCGATCGGCGCTTCCGGCGAAGCGGATGACCAGGTCCTGACCCACCGCGCCGAAGCGGATCTGCGACAGGCCATAGCCTTCGATCCGCAACGTGTCGTTCGTCGCATCGCCGCCGTCGGTGATCGTGTCGTTGCCGTCACCGGCGGCGAACACGTAGGTATCGGCACCGGCGCCGCCCGACAGCGCATCGTTACCGGGACCGCCGACCAGACGGTCGTCTCCCGTTCCGCCGTTGAGCGTGTCGTCGCCGGCGCCGCCAAGCAGCACGTCGTTGCCGCCGAGACCGGAGAGATTGTCGTTGCCGCCGCGCCCGTCGAGGCGGTTGGCGTCGCTGGTTCCGGTCATGGCGTCGGCGGCGTCCTCGCCGATGTACGACTGATCCCTCAGATCATTCATCGTCCAGACGGTGCCGTCGGCGAAGGCAATGCTCTCGATGACGTTGCTCGTGTTCGCGATCACATCGGTGAGCTTGAGCTCCTCGCCGGTGTCGCGAATCCGCAGGACGAAGCTGCGCCCATCCGGCGAGGTGACCTTGATGTCGCCGGGCGCGACGCCGGCGCCGATCTCGACGCGGTCGGTCCCGCCGGTGTCGGTGAGCGTGTCGCTGCCGTCGCCGCGGCCCCAACGGTAGACGTCGTCGCCTTGCCCGCCATTCAGCGTGTCGTTGCCGGTACCACCGACCAGGATGTCGGCGCCGTTCGCTCCGGTCAGGATGTCGTCGCCAGCTTCGCCGAGCAGCGTGGCTGCGCCGAAGGCGATCAGGCTGTCATTGCCCGCCCCGCCCGCGAGGGTTTCACCGTTCGTGGTGCCGAGAATGATGTCGGCGCCCGCAGTCGGCGTCTTCCAGCGCGCCGCGATGTCGGCGAAGGACCAGACGGTGCCGTCGGCAAAGGTGAATGTCTCTATGGCCCTGCCATCGCTGGCCGAGCCGTTGTTGATGGTGATGCGGTCGTCGCTGTTGCGGAAAGTGACGACCAGCGTCGAGGAATTGCCGACCAGCGCGACGTTGACGTCGGCCGGACTGATGCCCGCGCCGAATTCGATCCGGTCGGTTCCGTTCGCGTCGGTGATGGTGTCCTGACCGTCGCCGGCCGCGAAGCGGTAGACGTCGTTGCCCTGGCCGTCGACCAGATTGTCGTTACCCTTGCCGCCGACCAGGATGTCGTTGCCGGCATCGCCGTTGATGGTGTCATTGCCGCCATTGCCGTTGAGCGTGTCGTTGCCGTTGCCTCCGGAGATCACATCGTCTCCGGCACCGCCCCGGATGAGATCGTCGCCGTCGAGGCCGGACAGGACGTCGTTGCCGATCGCCGAGCTCGGAACGGCTTGCGCACGCGTGAGGCTCACATTGTCGAGGGAGGCGCCGACGCCGTCCTGGTTGCCGGTGCCGCGGAAGCTGAGCTGGTTGGTGCCGGCGGCTGCCGTCACCAGCACGCTGGAGCGCACCATCGCCGTGCCGGTATTGTTGAAGCTCGCGACCACCGTGCCGTTCCACAGCACGTCGAACGAGCCGTTCCAGTCCCAGGTGCGGTTGGCGTGGTCGAACTGCACCAGGAGCGTCTCGCCCTCGGTGAGGCCGGTCACGTCCTGGGCGATCTGTACGTTGGTGCCGCCGGAACCCGTCCCGTCGAGATCGAGCCAGTAATTGCCGTCGGTTGCGGTGACACCGTTGTAGCCGGACGTCATCTGCTCGATGCCCAGCGTCGTCCCCGGCTGCGTGCTGTTGATCCGGGCCCAGCCCGGCAACGTCGTCGCCGAATAGCCCCAGCTTTGCGGGCTGGCATCCGCGGCGAGCTGCTCGAAGCTGCCGTTGACGAGCAGGTTGGCGCCGACCGGCCGCCATTGGACCGATCCGCCGCCGTTGATGTCATCCGCGCCGGCCGTTCCGGTCAGGTTGTCGCTGCCGGCGGTACCGACCATCTGTGCGCCGGAGGCCGAACTCGTGATCGTGGGCCGGTTCGAATAGGTCAGGCGCGCCTCGATGTCGGCAGCGGTCCACACCGTGCCGTTGGCAAAACGAACTTGCGAGATCACGGCGTCGTGGGCGTAGCGCGAGACCCAGACCCGATCTTCACTGCCGGAAATGGACAGATAGTAATTGCCCGAGAGATTGGAGGCGTCCGACATGACGCTGACCTGCGCCGGGTCGATCGTCGCGTCGAACTCGATGACGTTGACGTCCGCGCCGTTCACCGAGTCGTAGATCCAGTCCTCGCCGAAGCCGGCAGAGAAGCGATAGGTGTCGCTGCCGACGCCGCCATATAGCTGATCGGACCCGGTCCCTCCGACCAGGATGTCGCTACCGCCGTAGCTGATGAGGCTGTCGTTGCCGCCGCCGCCTTCCATGACGTCGGCGTCGACCGAGCCGTACATGGTGTCGTTGGTGGCGCCTCCGATCATCGGAATGCCACCTTGATAGGGATGCTCGATCAGGCTCCAGCGTGCCCTGATGTCGTTCGAATTCCAGACCGTGCCGTCGGCGAACGCGATGTCGAAGTCGGCGGAGCCGAAGCCACCACCCCAGGTGATGCGGTTTTCGGTCCCCGCGACGCGCAGGATCACGTCGGCATAGGTGATGTCGCCGTTATAACCGGCCTCGTGCTCGATGATGATGTCGCTGGACGAGATCGAGGAGTCGAAGACGATGTGGTTGACCTCGGAACCCCACTCGTAGATCTGATCCTGGCCGAATCCCGCCGAGAAGCGGTAGGTGTCAGATCCCTGGTTGCCCTGCATCTGGTCGTCGCCGGTGCCGCCAACGAGGGTATCGTCGCCAATGGAGCCGTTGAGGATGTCGTCGCCGGCAAAGCCCATGATGGTGGACGCGACGCCGTAAGTGGCCTCGAGCTTGTCCCAGCCGCTGGTTCCGAGAACGTCGGTGCCCTGGTCGCCCTGCAAATTGACGCCCAGCCACGGCGCGGCGAGCGCGGCCATGTCGTCATAAGTCCAGATCGTGCCGTCCGCGAAATGGATCTCGGTGGACGCGTGCAGCCCGTTCAGCATGATCTGGTCGGTGCTGCCGTCGATCGTCAGCAGCATGCTCGGCGGGTATCCATCTCCTTCGAAAGTGAGATGGACATCCGCAGCTGCAATCGTCGCGTCGAACTCGATGACGTCGGTATCGTCTGCATAGTACGGCGTGACGTAAACCGTGTCAGAGCCGAAGCCGGCCGAGAAGCGATAGACGTCGTTGCCGTAGCCGCCGTCCAGCTCGTCGTGGCCGGCACCACCGATCAGGATGTCGGCGCCGTCTCCGCCTTGCAGGATGTCGTTGCCGGCACCGCCGACGATGGTTTCGTTTCCGGCATCGCCGTAGATTTCATCGTCGAAGGCAGTGCCGTTCAGCGTCTGATCGGTCGCGTCGCCCTGGATCAGGCTGCCCGGCATTGCCACCGCCGCCGCAACGAGCTGGCCGCGGGTCCAGATCGTGCCGTCGTCGAAACGGACTTCATCGACGCCAACGGTTTCATCGACGTAGCCGCCGCCGATGGTAATGGAATCGTCCGAGTTGATCGACCTCAGGATCAGGTCGCCGGACTGCGAGTAATAGACCGCGATGTCGGCGACCGCGATGGTCGAATCGAAAACGATCGCGTTCATCGAGATTCCGTCGCGGAAATCACTGACGTAGTCGTTGCCGAAACCGCTGGAGAACCGATAAGTGTCCGAGCCGGCATCGCCGATCAGCGAATCTCGGCCTGCGCCGCCATCGAGGATGTCGTCGCCTTCCGCGCCCCAGAGATCGTCGTCGCCCGCGCCCCCGATCAGCGTATCGTTGCCGCCTCCTCCCGCGAAGGAATCGTTGTACGACGTGCCGATCAGCGTGTCGTCCGAGATCGCACCCTGCACGTTGATGCCCGGCGTCGGCACCGCGGCGTTGATGATGTCGGCCAGCGTCCAGATCGTCCCGTCCGCGAAGCGGATGCCGGCAATGCTCTGGTAGGGGTCCGTCGCCAGCGTATAGCGGACTTCGATGACGTCCTCGGTGCCCTTCACGTGCACGAGCAGATCGTCGGTGAGGCCGCCGCCCTCGTACCGGTCATAGGGACGCAGCAGCTCAATGTCATCAGGCGTCAGGCTGGAGTCAAACTCGATCCAGTCGAGCCCGGTATCGCCGGTGTCGATCGTGTCGTGGCCGAAACCGGCCGAGAACCGATAGACGTCGGCGCCCGTGCCACCGGACAGGAGATCGTTGCCGGTCCCGCCGCTCAGCGCGTCAGCGCCGTCGCCGCCGTAGATGCGATCGTTACCCACGCCGCCGAGGAGCGTATCGTCGCTGCCATGGCCTTCGAGCAGGTCGTCCTTCGCCGATCCGTTCAGAGGGTTCGGAATCGGCATATCCGACGGGGAGATGGACCTGTCGTTGCTGTAGAGATCGACCGCGCGGGCCAGCATCTGCTGCCTGTCGAGGACGGTGCCGTCGGCGAAACGGATCTGTTGGATCGTATCGAGATCGGCGATCGTGATCCGGTCGTCGCTGCCGTTGAAGCGCAGCCGGGCCTGACCGAAATCGGAATTGCCGTTGCCGTCGGTCGAGACATAGGCTTCCAGCACGAAATCATCGATCGAGAGCGAGGAATCGAACACGATGATGTTATTGCTGCCGTTCGAGGTCGATTCGTCGATCGTGTCCTGGCCGAAGCCCGCGGAGAACCGGTAGGTGTCCGCGCCGGCACCGCCCGTCAGCACATCGTTGCCGGCGCCGCCGGTCAGGACGTCGCCATAGACGCTGCCCGTCAGCTGATCGTAGCCGCCGCGGCCATCCAACATGGCGCCGGTCGCATAGGCTGACGCATTGAGGAGTTCGGCGGCGTCGGTCCCGACGATGCCGTTGCCGAGCACCGCTCCGATCTGGGTCAGTCCGCTGCGGTCGTTGGCGTCGGCCAGAGCGAGCATGTCGGTGTAGTTGAGCGTGCTGCCGTCGGCGAAGCGCAGCAGCTCGATCCGGCTCCAGTCGGTATCGATACCTCGCTGGACAGTGATCCTGTCCTCGGTCCCCACGATTGCGATGATCAGATCCTGACCATTGCTGGCGCGCGTCAACGAGAGGTCGGCGGCGGTGATGCCGGCCCCGAACAAAATCGTGTCGTTGCCGTAGTTCCAGTCGCTGATGGTGTCCTGACCGTCACCCCGGTTGAACACATAGGTGTCGTTGCCGTTGCCGCCCCGCATCCAGTCGTTGCCGGTGCCACCGATCAGGATATCGTCGCCGTCGCGGCCATCGAGGATCGTATCGTTGCCGGCGCCGCCCGATATCGTATTGGCGAACTGGTCCCCGGCAAACGTGTCGTCGCCGCTGGTCGGTGTCAGCGAACGGTCAAGCAGCTGCGCATAGCTGAGCGTGCTGCCGTCGCTGAAGCGCAGCAGCTCGATCCGGCTCCAATCGGTATCGATACCGCGCTGGATCGTGATCTTGTCTTCGGTTCCCGCGATGGCGATGATCAGGTCCTGGCCGCTATTGCTTTGCGTCACCACCACATCCGCGGCCGTGATGCCGGCACCGAGCTGGATGGTGTCGTTGCCATAATTCCAGTCGCTGATGGTGTCCTGACCGTCCCCGCGGTTGAACACATAGGTGTCGTTGCCGCTGCCGCCGCGCAGCCAATCGTTACCGACCCCGCCGATCAGGGTGTCGTCACCTTCGCGGGCATCCGAGATCGTGTCGTTGCCGATCCCGCCCGTCAGCGTGTTGGCAAACTGGTCGCCAGCGAACGTGTCGTTGCCGGCCGTCGGCGTCAGCGACCGATCGACCATCTGCGTGTAGCTGAGCGTGCTGCCATCGGCAAAGCGCAGCTGTTCGATCCGATTGTAGTCGGCGCTGAGGCCGCGCTCGATCGTGATCCTGTCGTCGGTCCCCACGATGGTGACGATGAGATCCTGGCCGCTGTTGCCTTGCGTGACCACGACGTCGGCGGCCGTGATGCCGGCACCGAACTGGATGGTGTCGGTCCCGTAATTCCAATCGCTGATGATGTCCTGACCGTCACCGCGGTTGAACACATAGGTGTCGTTGCCGCCGCCGCCGCGCAGCCAGTCGTTGCCGGTCCCGCCGGTCAGGGTGTCGTTGCCGTCACGGGCATCCGCCACCGTATCGTTGCCGGCACCGCCCGACAGCGTATTGGCCGAATTGTCGCCGTTGAGCGTGTCATCGCCCCAACCGCCTTGAACGGGGGTCGCCCCAGTCGCGGTCAGGGTCTGGTTGGCAACCACGGTGAACGCGGCGCCGGCAAAGTTGACGCTGGTGAGGCTCGCCGGCGAGACGTTATCCAGTCGCAACAGCAGCCGCGCGTCGGCAAAGCTCTGCGTGCCCTGCTCCGCGAAATAGATCAGCGTGTCGGAGCCGGCCGCGCGCGCCAGCAGCGTCCCGGACATTCCCTCGGCGGTGGCGATGTTGAGACTGTCGCCAGCGTCACCGCTCTTGAAGTTGGTGACGACGTCGACACGGTCGCCCCAGCGCGACAGCGGCACGAACACATCGTATCTGTTCTGCGCGGCTGCACCGGCGAGTTCCCGCGCGAACAGGCCCGAGCCGATCTGCTCGATGGTCCCGACCGTCGACGGGTCGACGCCGGCCCCCTGCAGCGTGGTGACCGAGAGGATCTGGACCCGCTGGTCGTTGGTCGCACCGCCCGTGGCCGCGCCGAAGCCGTACCACACGTCGGAATCGCCGCCGAACAGGCTGCCGACGACATCATAGGTCTTGCGTCCGATCAGCGTGCCATCGACGCTGTAGCTGAAGGTCTTGCTTGCCGCATCCCAGCTGATGACGACATCGTGCCAGGCTGCATCCTCGAGCTGGCTGAAGTCGTGCCGGGGATCGAAATTGTCGTCGCCGGCCTGGCCATTGACAACGAACTGGCTGAAATCGGTCGCCTGTCCCCAGGTGTCGAAGATGATGCCGAACGAGCCGGAGACCAGGGTGCCCATCCCGCCGCCGCCCGACCCCGTCAGTTCGGCCGCGCTCTTGTTCTGAACGGCGAAGGAGAGGCCGTCGGCGCCGCCCTCGTTGGCCCCGAAGAACATCTTCGTGGTCCAGACCACGTTCTGCGAGAGGTCGATGCTGCCCCAGACCGCGCCGACCCTGCTGCCGGCATCCGGCGTCAATTGATAGGTGCCGCCGCCGATCTCCGAGGCCGAGCCGACCACCGCAAGGCCGGTGACCGGCCGCGAGACGGAATCGTAGCGGGCAAGGCCGACGGTCGAGGATCCCAGCGATCCTCCACCGCCGGGGCCCGACCCTGCGCCCGCGAAAACCGGGTCGGCGAACGGATCGGCCGAAGGATTGCCTGGATGCAGCACGTGCTCGGCTGCATCCGGCGTCAGCGCGCGCGAGAGCAGCGTCGCCGCACTCCATTGCGTGCCGTCGTTGAATCGCACGACGTCGATCGGCGGGGCACTTGCAATGGCCTGGCCGACGATCGTCAGCCGGTCGTCGCTGCCGACGAAGCGCAGCACGATATCGTTGCCGTCCCTGACGACGACGACATCGCTCGGCGCGATCCCGCTGTTCAGGCGCAGCGTGTCGCTGGAGCTGGTTGCATTGGATGCTTCGCGGATCGTGTCGCGGCCATAGCCGCGTCCGAAGACGTAGGTGGTGTCGCCGATACCGCCGGCGAGCACATCGTCGCCCGCACCGCCATCGAGCGTGATCGCGACGTCGAGCTGCGGACCGAAATCGATCGCGTCGGCGCCCGCGCCGGTCGACGCCGCCGCATGCGAGACGATGTCGGCGAGCTGCCAAACCGTGCCATCGGCGAATTCGAACTGCTCGATCCCATAGTCGGTCGCGCCGCTCCCGGCGCGGAACATGTCCTTGAGCGTCAGGCGGTCGTCGCTGCCGACGAGGCCGATCACGAGGTCGTTCGGACCGACCGAGAGGAAGCGGATATCGCTCGGCAGGATGCCCGCCGCGAAATGGACCTTGTCGACCTTGGACGCATCGGAGATCTCGACATCGGCGATCGTGTCCTGCCCGTCGCCGCGGGCGAAATAATAGAGATCGGCGCCGCTGCCACCTTCGAGCAGATCGTCGCCCTTGCCGCCGGTGATGACGTCGGCGCCCCGTCCGCCTTCGATGTGGTCGTTGCCGAGACCACCGGAGATGACCGAGCCGATGTCGGGATTGGCGAGATCGGAGGGAACGATGACGTGATCGTCGCCGTCGGTCGATGCGATTGCGGCGGCAAGCGCCCGGTAGCTGAGGCTGCGGCCGTCGGCAAAGACCACCTTCGCGATGACCGGATCGATGTCGCCGGCGGGATCGACCAGCGTGACGCGATCGTCGGTGCCGCTGATCGACAGCACGATATTGCCATCGGCATCCCGCGTCGTGACGATGTCCTCCAGCGCGATACCGGCTCCGAAGACGAGCGTTCCCTTGCCGTCGGCCGAACCGTTGCTCTCGATGCGATCCTGCCCGTCGCCGCGTCCGAACCGATAGACGTCGTCGCCGCCGCCGCCGATGATGACGTCATCGCCGGTGCCGCCGCTGAACGTCTCGCTGCGCGCGGAGCCGACGATACGGTCGTCCTGCCAAGTGCCGACGTCGGCCGCCATGTCGCGGAGCTGGTCGAGTGTGAACGAGGTGCCGTCGCTGAAACGAACCGCGTCGACGCCGTTCCAGCCCCAGACGTAGCGCAGCACGATCTGATCGGTCGAATCGGCAAAGGACAGCACGAGCTCGTTGCGCGCCGGGTCGATCTGCGAGACGCGCAGCTCCTCGGGCCGATACCCGGTGATGGCGAGCGTATCGTTGCCCGAGCTGTCGTCGATCACGTCGCGGCCGTCGCCGCGCGTGAAATTGTAGGTGTCGTCGCCGGCCCCGCCGCTCAGCAGGTCGTCTCCCGCGCCGCCGGCAATGACGTCCGCGCGGCCGCTGCCGACGACGATGTCGCTTCCCGCGCTCGCCTGCCCGGCAATTGCCGCCTGCACCAGCGCGGCCCCGTTCCAGGTGACGCCGTTGGCGAACTCGATGTTCGGCAGGCTGCCGTTGCCGAGCGCACCCCGGACGATCAGCTGGCTTCCCGACGAGAAGGAGACGACGAGGTCGGTCGAGTCGGTCGCGACGAGCCTGACCGTGGCATCGCTGGAGGCGTAGGCCTCGAGCACGACGGTCGCGCTGGTCACGCCTGATGGCATCTCGACACTGTCGATGCCTTCCGAGGCGCCGATGACGACGCGCGAATCCTGGGCCAGGATGAGGCGGTCATGCCCGGCACCGGGATGCAGGCTGCTGGCGGCCGGCAGCTCGCGGAGGTCGACGAGGTCCTGGCTGGCGTTCGACAGTCCGTCGCGGATGATGCCGCGCACGTCCTCGATCGACAGCGTGGTGCCGTCGGCGAAGACGAAACTCTCGACCGGCCGCGCGCTGTAGCCCGACAGGATGGCGAGCCGGTCGGTGCCGTTGCCGATCGAGATCAGCAGATCGCCGTCGATATTGCTGAAATGGACGAGGTCGGAGGTAATGCCCTCGCCAAACACGACCTTGTCGACGCCGCCGGCGTCGTAGACGCTATCACTGCCGTCGCCGATGCCGAACTTGTAGGTGTCGTTGCCGAATCCGCCCTCGAGCGCGTCCTGGCCGGCCCCACCCGACAGCGTATCGTTGCGGTTGTCGAAGCCGATCAGATGGTCGTCGCCGGCGGTGCCGGTCAGCATGCGGTCGATGATGGCTTCAATGGACAGAATCCGCCCGTCGGCGAACTCGAACTGCTCGACGCGGCTCGTCGACAGCCCGTCGACGATGGTCAGGACATCGAGGCCGCTGCCGAGATCGATGACGAGGTCGTTGCCGTTGCGGCTGACGACGATGTCCTCGAAGCGGACGGAGGCACCGAACACCACGCGATCGACGATGCCCACCGTATCAGGCCGCTCGATGATGCGGTCGAAGCCGTAGCCGGCCGAGAACGCGTAGGTGTCGGCGCGGTTGCCGCCGTACAGCGTGTCGTCACCCTGCCGACCATCCAGCACGTTCTCCTGATCGAGCAGGCCCGTGATGATGTTGTCGCCGCGGTTACCCCCGGCGATCTGCAGCAATTGCTCGACGTCCGAGATCTTGATGGTCGAGCCGTCGAAGAAGCGGAACAGCTCGACGCCGTCCTCGGCGTCGCGGAACTGGTTGCGGATGCGCAGCGTGTCGGTGCGGCCGGTGATCGAGATCAGGAGGTCGTCGCCGTCCTTGGTGAAGACGACGTTGTCGCGGGTGATGCCGCCGCCGAACTGAACGACGTCGTCCACCGGCACGTGCACGCCGCGCCGGTCCGACCAGCTCGCGCGCACGCGGCGGTCGATGATGACGTCCTGGCCGTAGCCGGCGTCGAACTTGTAGGTGTCGCCGCCGTCGCCGCCGATCAGCGTGTCGTTGCCGCCGCGTCCGTCGAGCGTTTCGGCGAAATTCGACCCGGTGATGGTCTCGTCGCCGTTGGTCCCGACGAGGTCGATGTCCTCCGGGTTGACGTCGAGGAACGAGACCGTGCGGTCGGTGAAGACCAGGCTCTCGACAGCATTGGTCTGGCCGTCGTCACGGACATACTGGTTCTCCAGCACGAAGCGCTGGCCGGTGGCGCGGACGGTGATGATGAGGTCGAGCGCGGTGCGGGAGAAGTCGACGTCAGTCGACGCGATGCCGGAGAGAATGACCTGATCGTTGCCGGAGCTGTCGAGGATGGTGTCGTTGCCCTCCCCGAGCGCGACGTAATAGACGTCGTTGCCGCCGAAGCCGACCAGGCGGTCGTCGCCGGCGCCGCCGTCGATCGAATCGGACAGTTCGTCATAGCCGTAGATCGTGTCGTTGCCGGCGGTCTTGGCGATGTCGATGTAGTGCTGGGCCAGCTTGAAGCCGGTCCACACCGTGCCGTCGCCGAACTTGATGTCCTCGATGACGTTGATGAAGCCGAGGATCGGAACGGTTGCGAGGAAGTCCTGCAGCACGATTTCGTCGGTCGTGCCCTTGATGCGCATGCGCAGCGTGTCGCTGGGGCCGTCGCGCAGGAAGTCGAGGTCGGTCCAGCGGATCTCGTCGACGAATTGCAGCTTGTCGTGCTGCGGCGGATCGAACAGGCCGGGAATGGAATTGTCGAGCACGACGTCGCGGCCGTAGCCGCGGCCGAAGATGTAGGTGTCGTCGCCCTCCTTGCCGGACAGGAAGTCGTTGCCGGCGCCGCCGTCGAGCGTGTTGGCATTGATCATGCCGTAGATCGCGTCGTCATTCGCGGTCTTGGCGTTCTCCAGCACCTTCTGCACGATCTGCGTGAAGTCGAGGCTGGAGCCGTCGTCGAAGACGAAACGCTCGATCAGGTTCGGCGCGACATAGTCGAGCCCGTCGCTCGAGCCGAGCGCGTCGGAGAACAGGCCGAGCCCGGTCTTGATGCCGGCGAACTGGCCCTTGATGACGAGTGTGTCACCGGTCGGCTGACCATTGTCGTCGAGGAAGACGATCTGCAGATCGGGGCTTTCGCCGTCGCGGATCAGCTTCAGATTCTCCAGCTTGATGCCGCCCTTGAAGCTGAGCACGTCGATGCCGGCCTTGACCGGCCCGAACGAGAAATTGCCGAGGTCGTCGATGACGTCCTGGCCGTCGCCGGCCTGGAAGACGTAGATGTCCCCGCCGGCGCCGCCGCTCATGTAGTCGTTGCCCTTGCCGCCCCAGAGGATGTCGGCCGAGCCCGAGCCCATCAGGCTGTCGTTGAACTGGCCCGCGGCACGCTCCCGGTCGAGCACCTCCATCGACATGCGGAAGCGGTCCCAGGCGACGCCGTCGGCGAACACGATGGCGCTGACGCCGGAATCGGCCCGCTTGCCATTGCTGAGGAGTTCGTTGTTCTCGCCGAGAAACTGGTCGGTCAGGCGGATGGTGTTGGTGCGGCCGCGGATCTGCAGGATCAGATCCTCGCCGTCGCGGATCGCCTTGACGTCGGTCGACAGCACGTCGGTGAGACGCAGCTCGTCGCTGTCGCCAAAATCCTTGTCGTCGATGACGTCGTCGCCGGAATTGCGCCCGACGAAATAGTAGTCGGCGCCTTTGCCGCCACGCAGGGTCTGGTTCCCCGCGGTCATGTAGAAATAGTCGGTCGCGTCGGTGCCGTTGACAATGGTATCACCGGCAGCATGCGTGATGATGCGCTCGTCGCTGATCCCGAGCGCATGCGCGACGCCGCGGATGTCGAGATCGACGCCGACGGTCTCGAACGCCGGCAGCATCATCTGCATGATGAAGGCCTGGTTGACCGCGAGCGTGGAGCCGCCGAGATTGCCTTCGCCGGAGGGATGATAGTCCGGATAGACCTGCGCCAGGATGCCGTTCCACTGCGCGAGGTAGTCGAACACGGCATCGCCAGCGTTGCTGGCCGGCGCGCCGGCGAAGATCGCCTCGAACATCGGGGCGAGCTCGCGGTTGGTCGTCGGCTTGTAGCTGTCGGAGGCGAGATCGTAGCTGACGCCGCGGAAGAAGTCCTTCAGGCCGCCCTGCATCGCGATGCGCACCGCATAGCGGCGCGAGGTCGCGATGTACTCGGTCATGACCGGCTGCAGCATGTCGATCATGGTGGCGATGCCGGAGACGTAGTGCGCCGGATCTGTGGACAGATTGGCGCTGCCGCCGGGGCCGACCGCATAGGCGATGTGGCCGGTCGTATTGTCGAGCTGCGCCGTCAGCATTTCGGGGCGGAAGTCGATGCCGCCGAGCGAGGTCGCGAAGTGGAATTGCGCTGGCGTCAGCATCTCGACGCGGTAGGTGGAGTCGTCGGTCGAATTCACCTCGTCGAGCGTAGCGAAGTCGATCGCGTAGTTGCGCAGGTTGAATTCCCGGGAATCGCCGGTCTTCCATTCCAGCTGCAGCGCGCGGTCGAGATTGCGCGCCCAGACGTAGAACGTGCCGTCCTGGTCGGTCACCTTGACGGTATAGTCGACCGCGATCCCGTCGGTGAAGCGCACCCCGATCTTGTCGACGGGAAGGTTGGCATAGGGGTTGAAGCCGAGCTGCTCGGTCCGCCACGCGGTGCCGGTGGGATGGGCGAGCGCGAGGATGGCGTCCTTGCTGGCGTAGCTGGTGGCGGCATCGGAGGCGAGCTTCCAGCTGCCGTCGGCCTGCTTGATGCCGTAGTCGAGGATGACGGCGCGCCCGTTGACGACGCTCATCAGATAGGGCGCTGCATCGCGATCCGTCAGCGCAGCGTCGCGGTCCGACGGCGACCAGGTCTGCTCCACGCGCCAGCTCGCGCCGGACGCGGCCGCCTGCGCCAGCACGTCCTGCATGGTGGCGCGCGCGATCGGTTGGCCCTGCGCGTCGAGCACCGGCGCGCCGGAGGCGAGCCTCCAGTACCCGCCCTGGCCGTCCTCGACATAGACGCCGCGGTCGAGCAGCACAGCCTTGCCGGCAGCATCCGTGCCGACCAGCACCGGCGTCAGTTCGCGCGTCTGTTCCAGCGCCTCGCCCCAGGCGCCGAGCACGTCGCCGACCTGCGCCACCAGCGTGCGCAGCTTCGGCGTCGTCATCGCCGCCGCCGTGGAGCTCACGAGCTCGCCGAACGCGATGTCGTTGGCGGCGGCGACTGCAAGGTTGGTCACCCGCCCAAAACCCTTGACGTCGAGCGTCGAGCTCGACTGCCAGGCCGCCCGGCCGGCCTCGCCGGCATATCTGGTGTCGGTGTCGTTCGAGGCCAGGATGGCGTCGTACATGTGCCTGACGGGACCGCTCTGGAAGGTGACGTCGCCGACGCCGGTCAGGTGCGCGCCGTCGGGCGTGGTGATGTCGATCGCGGTGGCGCCGAGATCGATGCTGATGATGCCGAGCTGATCGAGCGTCTTCAGCTCGCCGGCATCGGTGATGCCGTCGCCGTCGAGGTCCTGCCATACCCTGAGTTCGGACCACAGCACGTCCGCAGCCGTGATCTTGCCGTCACCGTTGGAATCGAGGGTAGCGAGCTGGGCAAAGCCGGATTGCCCGACCCCGCCGAACATCTCCGAGATATCGTCGATCCCGCCATTGCCGTTGAGGTCGCGGACCAGGAAGCCGTCGTTCCCGCTCAGCCAGCCGGTGCGCTCGGCGAACAGGTCGTGGTCGACGTCGAAATAGACCTGGCTGACTCCGAGGTCGGTCGTCTCGATACCGTTGCCATCGAGGTCGATCACCAGCGGATCGGCGCCGTCCGCCCATTTCACGCCCTTCGCGAACCGCGCCGCGGCGGCACTAAGGGTCACGGCCTGATCGATCAAAGTGTTGCCGCCATATTGGGCGGCAATGGCAATGCCGTACACCCCGAGCAGCGGCTCGAGCAGCGTCATCAGATCGGCGATCGGATTGGGCGCCTTGAACACCATGCCGAAGGTGCCCTGGCCCGTGAGTTCGGCCTGCTGGAAACCGATGTAGCTGCCGACCAGATCGAAGTTCTCGATCTTCATCCAGCCCTTCAGGATGCCTTGAGCATCGAGCGCCTGCTGCGCCTTGTAGGCGTCGCTCGCGGTGCCGCCGATGACAGCCGTGAACAGCTGGTCGAACTGGTTGGTAACGTACATGTCCAGCCCGCCGCGGGAATTGGGCCGGAACGCATAGGTCATCCACGGAAGCAGATGATCGAAATAGATCGACTTCGCCGGATCGTATTTGCCGCCATTCGCAGCAGCCGTAGCCAGGAAATTGGTGTAGCCGACGACGGCACCAACGCCGCCGAATGCCGCGAGCCCTGCGATGCCGCCTTCGGCATTTCCCCCGGTGAGGGTCAGTCCATAGAACTTGAGCACGTCATGGTGCTGCGCGTCCTTGACGATGGTGTTCGCCGAGTACCAGATATCGTCCGCGTTGGCCTGCGTATCCTCGACCTTGGTTGGTGTCGTTTTGGGGGATCCATCCGGATTGAGGACGGGATTTCCGTCCGCGTCGAGAACGGGCTTTTCGTATTGGCCGCCGACCGTATCCCCCCAGATGACGCCGCCCATCGAGGTGTTGTAGATCCAATCGCGGCCAAGCCCGCCGGCCGTCACGGCGCGGTCGCCGCCGAGAGCAATCACCCAATCGTTGCCGGTTCCACCATCCAGCGTCATTCTCAGATCGGTTTTTGCGACACCATTCTCTGGATGGGCCGGATCAAGCGGCGAGCCAGCCGCGATGAAGGTCGCCTTCCCACCCGCGAGGATGTCGTCCCCAGCCCCACCAAGCGCCGTCGTCGTATTCCTTACGTAAAGTTCGTCGTTTCCGCCTTTGGCGTCGATGTAAGCGTTGTTCTTGCCGTAGAAGCGGTCGGCCATTTCGCTGCCGTCAAGCCTGCCCGGCAGGACAGGATCGAGTGAATCGACCAGATACTTTGTGAAGAGGGATTGATCTCCTCCGGAGCCTGCGAAAACTGGCGCGCTGAAATCAACGTCCATCGCATTGGCAACAATGCGCAGGACGATCTGAACATTTTTCTCGAAATTCTTGGCAAATTCCTCGATCGTAGCTCCGATCTTGGGGATGACGACGGCAAGATCGGCCGAGATTTTGCCGATCAAGTCGGCGCCGCTCTTCACCGCCTCATAGAGGCCGTACGCGGCTAGGCCGGCCTCGGCGAACATGGCGACAATCGCCGCAAGCTCAGGCCCGACGAGCACCGTCAGGACTGCCGTTCCAACAGCAAACGTTCCGATGACCAGAGCGGCGCCCATGACCGCCGTCGCGCCAAATTCCTTGACCAGATCGTCGAACGGTTGCCAGTTGTCCGCCGTCAGGCCGAGCTTCAATGCATCATAGGCCTTATCGAGAAACTCGACTGCCGTTCCAGCGATCTGCAGACGGATACCGGTTATATGAGTCTGGAAGGTCTTCGCGATCTGCCCAACGGCAGTCTCGCCATAGGCCGAAAGAGTGGCGGCGAACTTGCCGCCGTATTCTTGCATCAGGGTGAAGAGCTTGGTGATCTTGTCCGAGAACTTTACAAGATCCTCCTCTGTCAGCCCACGACCGGAGCCAGACTCATCGGCACTGAACGCCGCGGTCACGACGTCTGCCATCTGGAGTATAGAATTCGGAACTTTGAAATAGGATGTCTTGACGTCGGAAAGCAGACCAATAATGGCGTTGGAAATATGTCCCGCCCGATCGAGAGTGCGCCCATCGCTCGTGCCGGCTTTGACGAGCTTTTCCATGAAAGTGCTATAGGACTTATCATTTATCATGCCCGCGGCACGCAGATTGTCAGCGAGCGCCTGTGCCGCCTTGTAGCGGGCGTCGGAGTTGCCGAGGCTCCCTCCGTCAACGATAGTCCTGTTGAGGGTGTCCGCGAAGCTCGTCAGCTTCTGAATCTTGGCCGTGTCCGGGCTTACCGGATCGAAGAGCCTGTATTCCTGATATGCAGCGAGCAAATCAGCGCCGCTACTGAGTGAACCGTTGACTGAAAGTGTCGCTCCGTTGAAGACCACCCTTCCTTCCGAAACACTCTTCGCAAAGTATAAAAGATCGTTGACGGCGAGACGTTCGTTAGCGGCCGAATAGCCTGCGGCCGCTATTGCGCGCAGGCTCTGCAGGAAGAAGTCATTGTAGCCCGGATGATTTCCGTAGTGCAGGCTTGTGCCCCACCCCGATGCGGTCAACACGTCCTTGAACGCTTGGCCCGCTCCTGCAAACAGAGCTTGCATCGCATCGCCCGAGGGTAGGGCAATCTTATTGCCCCACATTTCAAGCGAAATTCCGCTTCGACTCAGGAGCTGCCCGAATTGACCAAAGATTTCTTCTGGAATCAGATGATGAATCTGAAAATTGAAGAAACGGAACGGAACAAGCGTCGACTCCGAGCCCATGATCGCCCCTCAATCTTGATTCACACGATGGTGCATT
Organism: Bradyrhizobium sp. UNPF46; assembly: GCF_006658625.1. NCBI lineage: Bacteria > Pseudomonadati > Pseudomonadota > Alphaproteobacteria > Hyphomicrobiales > Nitrobacteraceae > Bradyrhizobium > Bradyrhizobium sp. UNPF46. The sequence continues at coordinate 66,497 of NZ_LFJB01000083.1, read as the reverse complement.
TGGCTCGCCGCACATTGCGGGTGAGCTGGGCGGCTTTCAGCGCCGCTTCGAGCGGACCGCTCAAGAACAGTGCCCCGTCAAGCGTTGCGTCGGTCCAGAGATCGCAACCTTCAAGGGCGGACGCACTGACCGCAATCTCGTTGTCTTTGGGGTGACTAACCATCCACTTGTCCTTCGGCCAAAGCTCTGGATGGTTAAATCCACCAGTGGAGCGGTCGGGCCGAAAGGCCTGCTTTTGACATCCGAGATTGAGAAAATACCAATCACCCGGCACCAGTTCTGTGCGGTTGCCCTGGTAGAGTTCGATCTTTGACAAGCCGCCCTTTCCAAGGTCGAAGCCGCCCAGCACATTCGCGAAATCGGAGGACACGACGATGAATGCATTGACGCGAAAGAAATGAGGCAGCTTCTCAAACCGGAGTTCCTTGTACCTCGGGTGAGCTCGCTTTGGACGCTCCGCCTCCGTCAATGTGCCGCCGGCCTCGTGCTTGCGCATCAGCTTGTCCAGACGATCCATTTCTTCTCGAAATTCGGTGTCTTTCCAGTAGTCCTTGCCCTCGTCATCCGGATTCAGGTTGAATTTCGATATGTTCGAGGAATCCAGAAAGCAGTCGCTCACCCAGACTGTTTCGGTCGCACTAGTCATTTCTATCTCGTCTCTCTTGAGAGGATGGGCCTTGATAGTGCACGAACCGATCTTCCAAAGCGACCACGCTCAGGCAAGAAGCTAAGGGACTATTCTGCCCCCGCCTCCCCCACCGGCCGCACCTTCATCTTCTCCAGCACCGCCGGATCGACCAGCTGGCTCACGATCGGATGGATCCGCACCGGCTTGTCCTTCACCACCTGCTTGAAGTTCGCGAGCACGGCGGTGGCGACCTTCTGCGAGGGGGCGATGACGTCGAGCAGCCAGGTGGTCTCGCCGCTGGTCCAGTCCTCGGCCTTGAGGCGGACCGGAAACACGCGGGCCTGGATCTGCTCGCGGATCTTGGCGTCGACCTCGTCGGAGACGCTGGCCCAGATCGCGATGCCGGCGGTCTCCTCGACCTTGCCCTCGCCGCCGGCCTTGGCGATGGCGATGCGGTCGCGCGTCATCGGCTCGACGACGAGGTGCATGACGTCGGCCAGGGTCTGGTTGCGGTAGCGCGGCAGGTTGAGCATGGCGAGGACGACCTCGCCGACGCCGGCTTGGATCCGCATCTTGAACGCGGCAATTTGCGCCAGCACTTGCGGATCGAGCGCGCGCTCTTTCGCATCCGTCGGCCCGGCCGCAGCCCCGCCCTTGATCCCGTTCAATGCCGGCTTGGCGGCGGCCGCCGTTTCGTTCGCGCTCTTTGCCATGGCTCTCGCTCCCTAGTTTCGATCCGCCCAACGGGCGCATTGCGATCATGAGGAGTGAGCCTGCCGTGGCGGCCTGCAGCCCCGTCAGGGCCGCGTGTCTGCCGACGCAAAAAGACCGGTCATCTGCATACTACCCGCTCCGGTTGCACAAAAGTGCAATACGAGAGAGCGGATGTATAGTTCTGCCGCAGATAATCGGAAGCAGCCCCACTGCCCTCCTTCGGCATTCATAGAACGTTAACCCGCATACAACTTCAAGACGAAATCGCGATACGCCCAAAAAAATGTTTCGCGATGTGTCCGTCCGTTGCGATCGGCAACGATCGAAGTTTCGGAGAATGGAACTCGGCGCGGTTTCAGGAGATTGGCGGCGGACTGCTCAGCGCACATCGGCAAGGCGCGCTGCAAGCGAGCAACGGCCGCGAACGACACTGCGGCGTCACCGTGCCGTCATGCAAACGAGCCGGTCGCCGATTTGTATTCGGCGACGGAGACTTGGCTGCCATGGCTCGACGCATGCCGTGCGCGTCGGCTACGAGCCTATGATGTCAATTATCCAGCAAGCTCGCTTGGTCACCGCTCCCTCCCGGCCTCATCCAGCGACTGGGTGATCGGCGACAGCAGATACTGGATGATGCGCCGCTCGCCGGTCTTGATCTCGGCCTGCACGGAGAGGCCGGGGCCGAGCATCTGCTGGCGGTCGCGGATGCGGATGCTGGTCTGCAACAGGCGGATGCGCGCGGCGTAGACGAGGCCGGGCTGGACCGGCCGTCCCTTGTCGTCGCGCTGCGGCTGGCCGTTCGATTGCGACAGGTCGATCGCATCGCGGCTGATGCTCTCGACGATGCCCGGCACCAGCCCGTAATCGGTGAAGGGAAACGCCTCCAGCTTGACGCGGACCGGCTGGCCCTCGCGGACGAAGCCGATGTCCTTGTTGAGGACCTGGGCTTCGACCTCGATCTCGGCGCCGTCGGGAACCACGGTCATCAGCGGCTGGGCCGGCTGCACCACCCCGCCGATCGTCGCGACCACGAGCTGCTGCACCGTTCCGGCGACGGGCGCGCGCAATGCCAGGAACTCGCGCCGCCGCGTGGTCTTGCGCAGATCTTCGGCCGCGAGCTGCGCCTTGTCACGGGCCTGGACCATCTCGGTGACGGCGGTCTTGCCGAAGGTCTCGCGCAGCTTGCGGATCTCGGCCTCGAGCGCCGTCATTGCGGCGCGCGCCCGCGCCACATTGGCGAGCTGCACGTCGACGTTCTGGACGTGCTCAATGCGCTGCTGCTCGTATTCGAGCAGCCGCAGCCGCGCGAAATTGCCCTGCTCGGTGAGCTGCCGGCGCGCCTCGAGCGATTGATCGACGAGCGGGAGCGTGAGGCGCAGCTTGTTGATCTCGACCTCGGCGGAGGTCAGCTCGGCGGCGCGCTGCGCGATCTGCTGCTGCAGGCTGGCGACCTGCGCCTCGTATTCGGCGATGCTGGCGCGGACATATTGCTCCTCCACCGCAACCATCGCCGCCGGCGCGTCGTCAGGGGCGACGAAGCCGGTCGGCCGGCCGTCGAGATAAGCGAGGAGAGCTGCGTTGCGCGCCTGGATCAGCCTGGAGGCCTGCAGGTTCTGGCGCGCCTGCGCCTCGTCGGCGGTCGCGAGCGTCGGATCGAGCTCGACCAGGAGCTGCCCTTCCTCGACGTGCTGGCCGTTGGCGACATGGATGGCGCGCACCGAGCCGATCTCCATCGGCTGGATGGTCTTGACCTTGCTCGACGGGATGATCTTGCCGCTCGCCACCGCGACGACGTCGACGGTGCCGATGACGGACCAGACCAGCGCGGCCGTGAAAAAGCCGCAGGTCATCAGCAGCAGCATGCGCAGGCCCGGGCTCGGCGGCTTCTCCATGATCTCGAGCGCAGCCGGCAGGAATTCGTGGTCAGAGCGCGGCCGCCGGTTGCGGTCGGCCTCGTTCTGCATGGTCCAGCTCGCCCGCAGCACGGCCCAATGCCGGGCGAGGGTCGGGAAGCGCTCGGCGACCCAGGCCGTCACGTCGAGCGCCCCATCTGCTTGGTGTAGAGCTGGGCATAGCGGCCGCCCGAGCGCAGCAGCGTCTGGTGATCGCCGGTCTCGGTGATCTCGCCGGCTTCGACCGTGACGATGCGGTCGCACTGACGCACGGCGGAGAGGCGATGCGCGATGATGATGACGGTCCGGCCACGGGCGATGCCGGCGAGATTGTGCTGGATGATCTCCTCACTCTCGGCGTCGAGCGCGCTGGTCGCCTCGTCGAGGATCAGGATGCGGGGATTGCCGATCAGCGCCCGCGCGATCGCCATGCGCTGGCGCTGCCCGCCCGAAAGGTTGCCGCCGCGCTCGTCGATCACCGTGTCGTAGCCGTGCGAAAGGCCGAGGATGAACTCGTGCGCGCCGGCGAGCTGAGCGGCGGCGATGACCCGCTCCATCGGCATCGTGGTGTCGGCCAGCGCGATGTTCTCGCGCACCGAGCGGTTGAACAGGATGTTCTCCTGCAGCACGACGCCGATCTGCCGGCGCAGCCAGGCCGGGTCGACCAGCGCGAGATCGACGCCGTCGACCAGCACCCTGCCCTGCTCGGGAACGTAGAGGCGCTGCACGAGCTTGGTCAGCGTCGACTTGCCCGAGCCGGAGGGGCCGACGATGCCGATCATCTCCCCCGGCTCGATTGCGAGCGTGACGCCACGCAAGGCTTCCGGCGCATCGGGGCGATAGCGGAAACGAACGCGATCGAAGCTCACCGCGCCCTTGATCGGCGGAAGGCTCGCCCGGTTGGGATTGTGATCGGGTTCGGCCGGCGCGTTCAGGACGTCGCCGAGCCGGTCGACCGAGATGCGCACCTGCTGAAAGTCCTGCCAGAGCTGGGACAGCCGCAGGATCGGCTGCGCGACACGCCCCGAGAGCATGTTGAAGGCAACCAGCGATCCGACCGAGAGGTCGCCGGCGATGACCGCTTTCGCGCCGAAGAACAGGATGGCGACCGTGGTCAGCTTGGAGACAAGCTGGATCAGATGGCTGCCCCAGTTCGCGAGCGTTGCGACCTGAAACCCGGTGCTGGTATAGCCCGCGAACTGCTTCTCCCATTTCGCCCGCATCTGCGGCTCGACCGCCATCGCCTTCAACGTGCCGATGCCGGTGACGCTTTCGACCAGGAAGGACTGGTTCTCCGCGCCGCGCTTGAATTTTTCGTCGAGACGGGCACGCAGCGGCGGCGTCACGATCACCGAGATCGCCACATAGAGCGGGATCGACAGCGTGACGATCAGGGTCAAGAGCGGACTATAGGCATACATGACGCCGAAAAACACGATGGTGAAGAACAGATCGATCACCACGGTGACGGCATTCGAGGTCAGGAACTCCCTGATACGATCGAGCTCGCGCACGCGGGCCACGCTGTCACCGACGCGGCGTGCCTCGAAATAGGACAGCGGCAGGTTGAGCAGGTGCCGGAACAGCTGCGCCGAGAGCTCGCTGTCGACGCGATTGGTGGTATGGGCAAACAGCCAGTTGCGCAGCGCCGACAGGCCCGTCTCGAAGATCAGCACCGCCGAAAGCCCGATCGCCAGCACGTCGAGCGTTGTCAGCGACTGATGGACCAGCACCTTGTCGATGACGAGCTGGAAGAAGATGGGCGAGATCAGCCCCATCAGCTGCAGGAAGAACGACCCGATCAGCACGTCGCGAAGCGGCCCACGGTATTTCACGAGCGCCGGAATGAACCAGCTGATGTCGAAGGGGCGCGTCGCCCCTGCCATCAGCTCGCGCGTCGTCATGAGAAGCAGCCGCCCGGCATACCGGTCGCCGAAATCCTCCGCCGTCCACACTTCGGGACGCCCGCCATTGCCGCGCTGGACCAGGAAGCGCGATCCGGCCTCCTGCTGATCGACCTTGAGCAGAACGAGGGCCTCGCCGTCCTGCAATTCGGCGAGCGCAGGCAATGGAACCTTGTGAAGCGCTTCAGCCGCCGCGGGCTTCACCTTGGCGACGATCTTCAGGCGCTTGGCGATGCGGGCGAGATCCTCAAGCCGATACCGCTCGCCCGGCGAGCCATGGTCATGGGCGATCTGGCCGGCGTCGGCGGGGACACCGAGGAATTTAGCGACCAGAATGAAGGAAAGCAGCGACGCCGAAAGTTCAGGATCATTGCCGCTCGTGGTGTCCGCGGTCTCGTCCGGCGCTTTCGCAATCGCAATGGTCATGACCCAAACTTCAAACCCGGCCGAAACAGGCCGGGATCCCAACCGGGAACCACGCAGGATTTGCCGGGTCCCCCAACTCGCACAGCAGATCGAGACAACAACTTAACCACGGACTACACGATCGCTTACATCTAACGTTGTTCAATGGGCAAGCCAAGCCCCCCTTCGTCGCTCCCGACGAAGGTCTTGTGTCGATCGCCCGGGGCCAATCGACCGCGCGCTTCGGACAATCCGCTTCGGGTTTCTTCAGCAAGCACCATGTTGCACGGAGGCGAACAGGCGATCGGGGTCGTCGTCCAACCGGGCCGGCATTGTCCGGACGGCGGTTCTTCCCGGCCGCAGCGCCTGTCCTGGCGCCGGTTCGTCAGCTCGACGCGCTCACCGTCTTCGACGTGATCCGCTTTCGAAACAGGATCGCCGTGTCGGCGAAGCTCGCGACATAGTCGTGGCCGCGTGCAAAATTGCGCAGTCGGGCCGCCACGACGGCGTCATCGGAAAAGCGCAGACCTTGCAGATACTCCAGCGCCTGCTCCAGCCCCGCCGCCACGAGGAAATTCCGCTGGGACCGCAGCTTGCGGACGAAGAACTCGAAGACGGTAGTCTCGGTCTGGCCCGCTTCCAGATAGGCCTGCACCATGTTCAGCTGGTACAGGTCGGTCAGGAGCGCACTTGGCGACATATCCATGGGCAACCCAGGGGATCAGGAGGCTGGTGTCGCCATCTTCCTGGCCGGGAACCGCTTCAAGATTGCGATGACCTCCTCGTCGCCGACCTGAAGAAAATCACGGTAGTAGTAACCGATCGCGCCGAAGTCCCGTGGCGTATCCAGGCAGACGATCGCGTCGACCTCCCCGTGCAGTCGCTGCAACGATTCCAGTGGCGCCACCGGCACGGCGAGAACCAATTCTTTCGGCTCCCGCTTTCGCAGCGCACGGATCGCTGCGAGCGTCGTCGCCCCCGTCGCAATGCCATCATCGACGATGATCGCGGTCTGCCCTTTAATCTCGGACCGGACGCGATCGCCCAGATAACGTTCGCGCCGCCGCTCGATCTCAGCAAGCTCCTCCTTGCAGACCGCGTCGAATGCATCCTCACTCACGCCAGCCAATTCGATGACGTCCTGGTTGCGGACGATGAGCGGCTGCGTCCCGTCCACCACCGCTCCCATCGCAAGCTCGGGCTGCATCGGCACGCCGATCTTGCGGACAATAACCAGGTCGAGAGGCGCTTCCAACCGTTCGGCCACCTCTGCCGCAACCGGAACGCCGCCGCGGGGCAGCGCCAGGATAACCGGATGGCGGCTCCTGTACTTCACCAAGGCTCTCGCCAGCTGACGGCCGGCATCTTCCCTGTCCTGAAAGAGCATATCGGCGGACCCGCTTGAATTTCGGCCAGACTATTGCGTCGCCGCTCTGGATCGTTGATCGACGTCAAACCGTCTCGCTGCTCGTTTGGCAATAGGCGGCTATGCTGGACCGCCAGAACGAGCTTTCGACCGGGGATGCCGAGAACGACAGCGTCTCTGCCCTTGCTCGCAAGGTGGCATTCCTGAGCCTCCCCGAGACCTACACCCCCGCTCCTGGTCGCCTCCAGGCACGCGAGAGCCATATGTCCTGGGTCTTCATGAACGGCGCGAGGGTGTACAAGCTCAAGAAGCCGGTCCGTCTTCCCTATCTCGACTTTTCGACCCTGGCGCGCCGAAGGACGGCGTGCATGGCGGAAGTCAATCTCAATCGCCGGCTTGCACGCGACGTTTATCGGGCGTCGTACCCTTGACTGAAAGTGCCTCGGGGTACGCGATCGATGGTTCCGGTCCGGTGCTGACTGGCTCGTCGTGATGCGCAGGCTCGACGAGGACGAGACGCTGGAGGCCAAGTTGCGCAAGGGAAGCGCCCGGCGGGCCGATGGACGCAATCGCCTCGATGTCGTCCATGGTCGCATCCGATTCGGCTTGCTCGTCGAAGACGAATCTTGAGCTGGCCATCAGATACATCTGCGAATGTAGGGCCGGTTGATCTCCCACAATTCCTCGAGCAATCCTCGGGCCGCGTCCTCGGAATTGATTACGGGATCGACCAGCAATGCCTGCAGTGCAAGCTCCTTCGAGCCCTGCATAGCCGCCTCAACGGCCAGCTGTTGAACGTTGACCTGGATGGCCATCAGCTTGCTCACCGCATCTGGCAACGGTCCGAGGGAGACGGGGTGAACACCCGCCGCGTCTGCAACAAGAGGCACCTCGACCGCTGCGTTGGCGGGCAGATTCGGAATCACGCCCTGGTTATAGACCACTCCCGACTCGATCAGCTGTTTCCGGTCATGCAGTACAGAGCAAATGATCGTCGCGGCCCGCTCACCAGAGGGCTGCAACCACCAAGGCGGCATCGCGACTCGACCGGCAAGGACTTCATCAATCAATTGCAGGAGCTTCGCGCGTTCGCGGTCGTCCCAATCGAAGTTGTAGCCGTCCTCTCCCCCCTCCCATCCGAAGGAGAAATACTCGCCGACATGACTATCGCCGCAGCCTAACCAGTAGCCGAAGGCGCGCAGCAGCTTGCGGGTCAGCGGCGCAACAGACTCCTGAAGCCTCTTTTCCTTCTCTTTGAGCTGGGGATAGAGATCCGCGCCCGTGTCGCGATCGCGAATGTGCAGGAGACACTGGAAGTGGTTCAGGCCGGCGCCCCAGACGTCCACGCGCTCCTCAGGCAAGCCGAGGATCGACGCCACCTGCGCACGAGCCAGGAAAATGCCGTGGCACAAACCAAGGCTCCGGATCTTGGTATGCTGCCCCAGCGCTAGGACGATCCGACTTTCCGGGTTTGAGAAATTGATGAACCACGCCTCCGGGCAGCGACGCTCCATCTCCCGAACGAAATCGAAAACAACCGGCAGCGTTCTCAGGGTGAAGAACAAGCCGCCTGGTCCACCATTTTCCCCCAGCGTGTGGCGAATTCCATACTTGCGGGGAATCTCGAAATCCAGTCGCCAGAGCCGATTGCGGTCAATCGCGGTCGAATGAACGACAAAATTGGCACCATCCAGCGCCGCACGCCAGTCCGTCGTCGACTCGATCTTCAGCCCTGCCCCAGTCCTCTCATTGACCAGCCGCGCAACGCGCTCGGACCGGCCCAGCCGCTCGGCATCTCTGCCAACAAGAACCAGTTGGCTACCCGTCAGATCCGGCGTCGAGAACAAGTCCCGAAACATGCTCATGCCAAACGATGCGCTGCTCGCGCCTAAGAACACGATCTTGGTCACAGCAGACATGACTGTTTCCCGGTCTCGTTCGGAACGCTTCGGTGCTTCAAAATTGCATCTCTGCCGTATCCGAAGTTGAGAAAGATCAATTGCGGAGGCTTCCGGCAGCTGACCTGCGGCGATGACCGCCGGCAAGCAAATCCGCGCCGTATCGACCATGTGGAAAGCCTGCGATCAGTGCCATTCAGCGCCATCCGATCCATTGATCGGCTTGATGTCGACGACGTCTCCATCACGCACATGGCCCCGGATAGCCTCGACCTCAGCGGAGTTGATTTCAAGAAGCCACTACTTCCACTCCTGGGGATGTCCCTCGGGAGCGCGCCGGCCGCATACCGGTATTTTGCCAGCGCCCCCATGGCCCGTTCCATCGCGCTGCCGTCTTTCAGTGTTACAATGCACCTCATCGCGAACCTCGTCCGCTTCAACAGGCGGAAAAGATTCCGTCGCCATCGGGCCTCGCGTTGACAGGGATCAAACTGGAGCTGAGAAACGCGAAGTCTGACGCCAAGCCGATAGTGGCCGCCGCTTGCTAGACCACGCGAACCGTACCAGTTTCGGATCAGAAACAACGCATTGGAACGGCAAGATAGCGAGTTTCTTATGGCGATCGAGCCGTTGCTAGCTGTAGAAGATACCTCCGTCCACGTTGAGAGCCTGGCCGGTCACAAACGCAGAATCATCAGACGCGAAGAACGCCACGGGCCCGACGACGTCCTCCGGCTGCCCGAGCCGGTGCAGGTCCGTGACCTTCTCGAAATAAGCGACCCGCTCGGGATCGCGAAGATTGTTCATCCCCATCTCCGTCATGATGATGCCCGGGCATACGGCATTGACCGTGATGCCGAAGCCTCCGAACTCCATGGACGAAACCCGGGTGAAGCCGACCACGGCCGACTTCGACGCGGCGTAGTGGGACTGTCCCTGACCGCCCGTTCGAGCCGCGAGCGAGGCGATGTTGACGATCCGCCCGTATTTGCGCTCCTTCATGTGCGGCACCAAGGCCTGGGTCATCTGGAACACGCCGCGCGTGTTGACGGCGAACGTCTGATCCCAGGTCTCGGTGGTCAATTCGTCGATGGTCGCCAGCCTGAGTATTCCCGCATTGTTGACGAGGACGTCGACGTGCCCGAGACCCCGGACCGCCTCAGCCACGGCTCGCCTGCAATCGGCGGCGTCGCTGACGTCACCCAGCACCGGGATGCAGCGGCGGCCGAGCTCCTTGACCTCCGCAACGGTCTCGAGGAGGACCTTCTCCTGGGCCGCGATGTCAGTCAGCGCGAGATCGTAGCCGCGCCTGGCAAGACCAAGCGCTATCGCGCGACCAATTCCGCGGCTTGCTCCGGTCACGATCGCATGTCGGGCCATGTTGCGTTCTCCCCTGGTGTTCGGATGAATGTTTCTTGAGGTGTGAATGGATCAGACGCGAGCGGGCTTGCGGACCGGGAGGCTGTTCATGGCTTTCACGGTCTCGTCGAACGACACGAGATTGGCGCCCGAGCCCAGGCCCGTCGCGACGATCGCGGCCGTCGCGGTCGCGAGCTTGGCGCAGTCGAGCAGGTCCCAGTTGCGCGCGAGACCGGCGATGAAACCGCCCGTGTAGGAATCGCCGCATCCGGAGGTATCGCGGACCGCGACCTCGAAAGCCGGCACCGTGAATTGACGTCCGTCACGTGTCATCACGAAAGAGCCATCCGCGCCGAGAGAGATGGCGCAGGCCCCCGCTCCCCTCTCGATGAAGAACCGCGCACACGCGGCGGGATCATCGGTCCCGACCATGGCATTGGTCTCGTCGATGCTCGGCATGAAGAAGTCGACGTAAGGCAATAACGGCTCGACCAGCGCCAGCGTTTCGCCTCGCGCCTGGATCAGATCGAGCGTCGTCGTGCAGCCGGCCGCTTTTGCGTCCCGCAGCAAGGCAACGGATGGCGCTCCGTCCATCGCAAGCAGGGAGCCAACCCCGCCGAGGTGCAGAATCTTGCTCCGGCAGGCGGCCACTTGCGTTTCGGGCGCGATCCGCCAGCGGGCGGACGCACCCCTTGCGTGCATGACCGGACGCGATCCGTCGGGCCGGATCGGCAGGATCGTGGCCGAGGTCGGACTGCCGGCCATCCGCTCCATGAGGGAGATGTCGATGCCTTCACGCTCCAGCGCGTTCAGCATCCAGTCGGCCTTCTCGTCGGAGCCGACGGCGCCGACCGCGAGCGCCTTCAGACCGAGACGCGCGCAAGGGACGACCGTTCCGCCGGCAGTGCCGGCGACTGCGAGCCGAATTTCCTCGATCAGCAAGCGGCCGCCACCGGGCGGAATCTCGGTGACCGGGACCCCCAGAATATCCAGAATATAAGTGCCGCAGACGCTGACGTCGTGAGTGTTTGCCATGAGTTCTCGCAGAAAAGTGGTTTGAGCGGATTCATCTAGCCCAGTTGCGGGGATATCTTGAGCGTGCCGTCGTTATCGCGCAGGCCGTACTGTCCCCATCGCTTCAGGATGCTGTCGATTTCCTCGTCCGGCAGCAGCGGAGGAGAGCCAAGCTGAAGACAGCCGTGATACTGCTTGGCGAGCACCTCGACCTCCACCGCAAGCCACATGGCCTTGCGCAGGTTGGGACCGATGCAGATCAGCCCGTGATGTGCGAGCAGGCAGGCGCGGCGATAGCGAAGCGCGTCAAGGGCCGCCTGCGACAGCTCGGCCGTTCCGTATTGCGCGTAGGGCGCGCAGGGGATGTCGTTGCCGCCAGCCGCGGCGATCATGTAATGGATCGCAGGGATCGAACGATTCATGATCGCGATGATGGTGCAGAAGATCGGATGGGCGTGAACGACGGCGCCGACCTCCGGCTTCGATCTCAGGATGTCGAGGTGAAAGCGCCATTCCGTCGACGGGACGTTGCCGGCCGGCGCGGTCCATGAGCCATCCCACTTCATGGCCACGATGTCCTCGGGCTTCATGCGGTCGTATGGAAGGCCGGACGGCGTGAGCAGGATGCCGTCGCCGGTTCGGACGCTGATATTTCCGGACGTCCCCTGGTTGATGCCTTGCGCCGCCATCTCGCGACAGGCGTCGATGATGGACTGACGAAGCTCGAGCTCTGCTTCGCGTCTGGTCATGTGCTGCCCCCACTCTCGTTCATGCAATTGCTCCGCGCTGGACCTGCCGGTCGACCAGCAGCCACGTGGTTCGTGCGATCGCCAACACCTCCTGGTCCGAACTCAGCAAGGCGCTCTCGGCAAAGAGCTTGCGGCCCTCCCGCCCGGTCGGCCAAGCCGCAACCACACAACGATCGCCGGGGCGTGGCCGGCGATCGACCCGCGCCGCCATGCGTCCGAGCAGGGCCGTCTCGTCGCCCTTCAATCCCAGGTGACGGGCGCCCACGCTGCAATAGCCGGTCGGACAGTCGAGAGCGGCCCAGACGAATTCGGGCGCGACATGGCCATCGTCGCCGGACAGGCTGCCGTGAGGTATCCAGGACGCCGCGAACACCACGGGCTTGCCCGGGACTGCTCCCGCCCGCAGCGGACCTGCGAAGATGCGCAGACCATCGCCGTGGCCGCGCGCGGGGCCACAGACGAAGCATGTCGGCAGGTCGTGAGTTTGCTCGTCGTAGGGTGTTCTGGCGACGGCTTCTTCCGCCGCCTCGTAGCTCACCTCGGGAATATCCCGAGCGTCTATCCTCGTTGCGGACGCGGTCGCGAGCAGCCTGTCGTTCTCGCGCAACTCGATCCCGCCGTCGGCCCCCGTCAGGACGTCGAGCGGCCGCTCCAGCGGCGGCGGCGCACGCAACGTGACTTCGGCGTCTCCCGCGACGTGCCTTGCGAGACATCCGCATACATAGCCTCCGTTGCCGGAGTTCGGCGGTCCCCGGAAGCGTCTGTCGATGACAAGCGATACCATTGCAGTCTTCGTCCGAGGCGTTCAGCGGCCCATCGCGAAGAACTCGTCGTTCGGACGCATGCTGGCGACATTGGCGAGGCGGTTCGACATGCCGAAGAATGCGGCGATCGCGGCAATGTCCCAGACGTCCTCCTCCGTGAATCCGTGTCCTTCGAGATCCTCGATGTCGGCGTCGTCCACCTCATAGGCGCGCGCCGAGACCTTCATCGCGAAATCAAGCATCGCCCTTTGCCGCGCGGTGATGTCGGCCTTGCGATAGTTGACGGCGACCTGGTCCGCGATCTGCGGATTCTTCGCCCGCACGCGCAGGATGGCGCCGTGTGCGACGACGCAATAATGGCATTGATTGGCGCTGCTGGTCGCCACCACGATCATCTCGCGCTCGGCCTTGGTGATCGGGCCGGGCTTGTCCATCAGCGCGTCGTGATAGGCGAAGAACGCGCGAAACTCGTCAGGGCGATGCGCGAGCGTCAGGAAGACGTTTGGCACGAAACCGGACTTCTCCTGAACCGCCTCGATCCGCGCGCGGATATCAGGAGGGAGTGTCGCGATATCGGGGACGGGAAAGCGGCTGATGGCTGGCGCAGACATATTGCAAGCTCCTTTAGACTGCCGCGAGCGCGACAAGCATTTCCTGGTAGGCCTCGAACGCATCTCGCCGGTCGGCGGCGTGAGGCTCGACCCGTACGAGGCAGGTGTGGGCCGAACAGCCCTGGCCGAATTGAGACGTGCCGATGTCGAGCGTGAGCACGTTCGGATTGCCGGCAACGTCGAGGCCGCTATTGCCGGTCGGCGTGAACCAGGCGCCGGTCGGGAGCACCAGCACGCTCCGGCGAACCTTGTCCGTGACCTCGGCCGTCGCCAGGCACTCCCCGCGGCCGTTCCAGATACGGATCGTCTGACCATCGGCGATACCGAGAGCAGCCGCGTCGTCGGGATGCAGGTGAGCCCGTTCACGACCGTTGCGCTTCATGGCCCTGCTCGATGCGCCGGTCTCGAGCTGGCTGTGAAGACGGCCGACCGGCTGGTGCGAGATGAGGTGCATCTGGCCGGCAGCGGCGGCGTTGCCGAGCCATTCGGCCGGCTCGATCCACGCCGGATGCGAGCGACAATCGGCATAGTCCAGCCTGGCCAGAGTCTCGCTGCCAAGCACGATCCTTCCGCTTTCGGTCCTGAGTGGATGAGCCTCCGGCTCGTTGCGGAAGTCGGCGAGGAACGTGTGCTCGGCCTTGACCGGACAGCGAGCATAGCCGGCTTCCCAGAACGCATCGAAATCAGGCATCGTGAAATCGAAGCGTTCCAAGGCGTCGCTGCGGCAGGCCTCGTAGAGATGCCGGACCCAGCCCATCTCGTCCCGGCCCTCGTTGAAGCGATCGGCCACTCCGAGCTTGCCTGCAATGGCGTCGAATATCTCGAAGTCGGAGCGGGATTCGCCCAGCGGCTCGATGGCCTGCTTCATCGCCAGGATGAAGTCGGAACGCCTGTTGCCGGCAAGATCGTTGCGCTCGATCGACGTGGTTGCCGGCAGCACGATGTCCGCGCGCTGAGCTGTCGCCGTGAACATCGGATCCTGCACGATGATGGTCTCGGGCCTCGTCCAGGCGTCCGACAGGCGATTGAGATCCTGATGATGGTGGAAGGGATTGCCGCCCGCCCAATAGACCAGCCGCGTATCGGGATAGGTGCGGATCTCGCCTTCATAGCTGAATGGCCGGCCGGGATTGAGCAGCATGTCGGTGATCCGCGCCACCGGGATGAAGCTGTCGATCGGTCTGGTCAGTTGCGAGATGGCCGGAGACCGGGCCAGGTTGAGCGGCGCTCCCACGCCACCCAGGGAGGCGTAGCCGTAGCCGACGCCGCCGCCCGGCAGTCCGATCTGGCCGGCGATCGATGCAAGTCCGAGCGCCGCCCAAAACGGCTGCTCGCCGTGATGAGCGCGCTGCAGACTCCAGCTCACCGTCAGCATGCTGCGCGTGTCGACCAGGCGCCTTGCGACCTCAGCAATCTGGCTCGCATCGAGCCCGCAGATGCCGGCGGCCCACGCGGCGTCCTTGCGCACGCCATCGGCATGGCCTTCGAGATAGCGAAGCAGGCGATCCGCGCCGCTGGTGCAGCGCGCCAGGAAATCCCTGTCGTGCCGGCCCGCTTTCACGATCTCGCCGGCAAGGCCGAGCATCAGCGCAGTGTCGGTGTTCGGGCGGATCGGCCACCATTCGGCATTGACCCAGTCGGGCAGATCGTCCTTCAGCGGCGAGACATGAATGACCTTGACGCTGCGCGCGACGATTTTCCTGAGATAGGTTTCAAGCCGGTGGCTGCCGATTCCGCCGGCCTCGTTTTGCGCGGTTCGAGGCGAGAGCGCGCCGAACACCACCAGCGTCTCGGTGTGCTGCGCAATCGTGTCGAGCGTATTGGCGCGGCCGCCGCACGCATCGTCGCTGCCCAGCGTGTGGCGCAGGATCACGGGACCTGCCGCGATGGAATAGGTGTCGACGTGCCTGGTGAAGCCGCCAACCAGATTGAGCATGCGCTTCAGAAGCGACGAGGCATGGTGCAGGCGGCCCGAGTTGGTCCAACCGTAGGAGCCGGCGAATATCGACGCGTTGCCGAAGGTGCCGGCCACGCGGCGCACTTCATCCGCGACCAGCGTCGTTGCCTCGTCCCAGCTGACCGGCACGAACTTCTCCCGGCCGCGGCCTTGGCGATCGCTCTTCTCGCGCTTGTCCAGCCAGCCGGATCGGACCATCGGTCGCAGCACGCGGCGCTCCGGGTTGGCCCATTCGGCAACCGAATGGATGATCGGGGAAGGAGCCGGATCGTGCTCGAACGGCTCGACGCCCACGATGCGATCATCCTCGACGAGGATCGTGTACGCACCCCAATGGCTGCAATGCGGGACCCGCTTGACCTCGCTCATGCGTCGACCGTCCCAATCTCGCGCCGCATCTGCGCGGCAAATTCGGGATAAGTCTCGGCGAGTTCGTCGAAAACGCGGCCACGGAGCAGATCGAGCGTCGCGCGATCCGGCTGCGCAGTCTGCGGCGGCTCGGCGTCATGGGTGAACCGAAAGCCGGTCGCCTCCTCGATCTCCGCGAGATCATGTCCGGGATGGACACTCTCCAACTCGAAACCCGGCCGCGTCTTGTCGAAGCGGAAGAGGGCTTTGCCCGTCAGCAGGGCGATAGGACCGCCACTCCGGAACACCCCGTCCGGACTGACACCGGGGGCACTGATGAAGTCCACCTTCTCGACGAAAACACGCGGCGTATGCTCCTCGCGGAACAGGATGACGCGCGGTACGACGAAATAGAGATAGGCCGACCCGAACGAACCGGGCCAGCGCACGCTCGATCGCGGATAGTCGCCGGCGCCGACGAGATTCACGTTGCCGAAACCGTCGATCTGGCCACCACCGAGGAAGAACGCATCGATCCGACCTTGACCCGCGCAATCGAATAGTTCCGCCGAACCGTTGGTGAAGAAATTATGCTCGACGGAGCCGAGGATGGAGATGCGTGGGCCGACCGCGCCCTCCGCTTCCTTCATTGCACGCAGCAGCATCGCGCCGGCCGCGGGAATCGGAGACGAGGCGCCGACCGCGACATGCCTCACGCCATCGAGCAGCCGCGCGATCGTGCAGATCAGCACTTCGCGAGGGAGAACCTCGGCCATCACGCTGACTCCATCTGCGCCTGGCCCATATAGGTGGCGAAACCGTCAGCCGTTCGCGCGGCCTTCGCGTAGCGCGCGATCTCCGCGCTGTCGGTCGGATACTCGCCCCACAGGCCATAGGGCCACGCCCCCTTCGGAGCAAGCGCCACCGCCGTGACGTAGAGCGCGGGGAGCACGCCGGCAGCGGTCATCTCGTCCGCAAGCAGATTCTCCTCGACGATGCGCTCCACCGTGACGAGAACGAGCTGGGAAGCGTAAGCCATTGCGGCAAGCTCGCGCCGCCGTCCGATCCAGACGTTGCCGAAGCGATCGGCCATCGGCACGTGGAATATCGTGACGTCGGGCTTGATTGCGGGAATCAGCACAATCGGATCGCCGCCGTCCGCCAGCGGATTGTCGACGACGCGCCAGTCGTCGCGATGACGGAGCAGATCCGTTCCGATCAGCCCCCGCAGCGGCATGAAGGGGCTGCCCTTCTGGGCAGCCATCAGTCCGGCATGGATGGCGGGACACGTCGCGTCCTTCAATCGGATCGCGCCTTCCTTGACGGCAGCGTTGAACCGGGGGGCGCCACCCGCTTCGCCCAGCGAGACGGCGCTGGTCTCGACCGAGCGGACCAGACCCGCGCCGACGAGCTGGTCGACCTGCAATCCGCCGGTCGGCACGCACACGAGATCGAGATCGCCCGCGCCATGCTCGATGATCGGCCGCGTCATGGCCATGGAGACGCCGGCGTAATCCACCGGCAGCGCCACGCGCATGCCCGGCTCGATGTGCTTCGCCATTGCGCGAGGCTCGCTCAACACCACCATCCTCCCAAAGATTGTTCTATATTGTAGAACGCTATTCCAAATAAATGTTAGACGGATTTGAACGCGACTGTCAATCTCGCTTCACCGGATAGGCCTTTGTTTGCAGGGGATGTCGCTTGCGCACACGATCGCAGCGCGCGCGGCTTCGTCGCGGCTGAACGGCGCGACTTGACAAGTGCGCGCGCTGCGCCAACAATAATTGGAATAACGTTCTACAATATAGAACAAATGGGAGGAGAAGAATGGGTGAGCCCGCGGCTCTGCGCACAACGCGCTCCGGCGATGCAGGCGCTCGGACGTCGCCAAGCGGCCTCCCCCGCGAGCGTGGCACCATCGGATCGAGCATCGCCGTCCGCGACGCCGTGAAGCGATACGGCAGCTTTCACGCCGTCGACCGGATCAGCATCGACATCGAGCCGGGTGAATTCATCACGCTCCTCGGCCCTTCGGGCAGCGGCAAGACCACACTGCTCAACCTCGTGGCCGGATTCCAGAGCCTCGACAACGGCGAGATCCTCGTCGACGGCAAGCCCGTCCACAACGTGCCCACGCACAAGCGCGGCTTCGGCATGGTCTTCCAGAGCTACGCACTGTTTCCCAACATGACGGTGAGCCAGAACGTCGCGTTTCCGCTTCGCATGGCGGGCGTCGACCGGGCAACCACGGACCGACGCGTCGCCGAGACGCTGGAGATCATGCGCCTGACGGAGCATGCGACGAAGTCCCCCTCGCAGATGTCGGGCGGGCAGCAACAGCGCGTCGCGATCGCCCGCGCCATCGTCAGGAGGCCGAGGGTCGTGTTGATGGACGAACCGCTCAGCGCCCTCGACCGGCGGTTGCGCGAGTCGATCCAGATCGAGATTCGCGATCTGCACCGGACCATCGGCAGCACGATCCTGTTCGTCACCCATGACCAGGGCGAAGCCCTGACCATGAGCGACCGCATCGCGGTGCTCAACGCAGGCAAGATCGTCCAGATCGGCCGCCCCCTGGACATCTATCGACATCCCACCGATCGCTTCGTCGCCTCATTCATCGGCGAGAGCAACCTGATCGAGGCCGAGATTCTGCAGAAGCGCGGATCGACGCTGACGATGAAGAACCGCGCGGGATACGTGTTCAACGCCGAAAGCCGCGACACGATCGACGTCGGGCGCGCAACCGTGCTGGTGCGCCCCGAGCGCATTGCCGTGTCGAACGAGCCGACTGCGAATTCCACGCCCGTCAGCGTCACGTCTGCGATCTTCCTGGGCGAGATCTTGCGGATCGAAGCTCACATGGAGGGCGGAGAGCCACTCCTGATCAGGTGCACCGACATGGCGGACCGGCCACTGCCCTCCGTCGGGGATCGCCTGCACGTGAGCTGGGGTGCAGCGGATTGCTGGGTGCTTGCATGAGCTCGGCATCGATCAGCGTCCAGGCGCACCGTCCTGCGGGGCTTGATCTCGTCAGGAGATTGAAGGATCCGGCGCTGCTGCTGCTGCCGGCGCTTGCCTTCCTGGCCTTCATCTATCTCCTCCCGCTGATCGATCTCATCCGCATCAGCGTCAGCGGACCATCGTGGTCGTCGTATTTCGCGCGGGTGTTCGCGATACCGCTCTATTGGGATTCGCTCGTCCGCACGATGCAGATCTCGGTGACCGTCGCAGGCCTGTGCCTGCTGTTCGGATATCCGACCGCGCTGCTCATTCACCGCAGTCGCGGCATTGCCCAGGTCCTGATCGCGACCGCGATCGTGCTGCCCTATTTCATCGCCATCCTGATCCGGACCTACGCCTGGATGGTCCTGCTCGGCCGCAACGGGCCGATCAACAAGCTGCTGGTCTCGATCGGCATCTTGAGCGAGCCGGTGCAGCTTCTGTTCAATCGCGGCACGGTGCTGCTCGGCATGACCGCGGTGCTTCTGCCGCTGATGGTGCTGACGATCTATTCCAGCGTGGCGCGCCTCGACCAAAGCCTGACCCGCGCCGCGCTTGCCAGCGGCGCCGGTCCCATTGCAGCGTTCTGGCGCGTGATGCTGCCGCTGACCTTGCCCGGGATGGGCGCCGGCTTCCTGCTGGTCTTCGTCGCCGCGATCGGCTTCTTCATTACACCGACCCTGCTCGGGGGACCCGGCGATCAGATGTTTGCCATGCATATCACCCAGCAGGCGGACTCGGTCACGTCCGAGGGATTCCTGCAAGCCTTGGGCGTGGTGCTGCTGACGATCACGCTGGCGGTGGTCGCGGTGGCCGGACGTTTCCTCGGCTTCGAGTTCATCTGGGGCGGCCGCAAGCTGACGGAGGCCGCGCCGAGAGCCACGGACCGCCACACGGGCGATGCCGGCCGCCACAGCTTCGGCGCCTCGGTTGCCGATGCGATCGGCTGGCCGCTCCTGCGGCTGTTCGGGCGCCTGCCGGCGAGCTGCGGGACGTGGACCGTGCGCCTCATGGGCGGCATTGTCATTGCCGTTCTCATCCTCCCGATCATCGTGGTGATGATCATCTCCTTCAGCAGCGCGAGCTATCTGACCTTCCCGCCGCCGGGATTCTCGCTGCGCTGGTACGAGCAGTTCTTCTCCGATTCGAACTGGATGCGGGCGTTCTGGACATCCTTGGTCGTCGCGGCGATGTCGGCCGCCATCGCGATCGCGCTGGGCGCCTCGGCGGCCCTTGGCATCGTCAGGAGCAACATTCGCGGCAAGTCAGCCATCATGCTGCTTCTCGTCAGTCCGATCATCGTTCCTCCGGTCGTGCTCGGCCTGTCGCTCTACAGCCTGTTCCTGCGTTTCGATCTCGTCGGCTCCGTCTTCGGTCTTGCCGCCGCGCATGCGATCGGCGGCCTTCCCATCGTCGTGGTGATCCTGTCCGCCTCGCTTCAGGGCGTCGATACCAGGCTCGAACAGGCAGCCGCCGTCCATGGTGCGTCGTCATCGACGGTGTTCCGCCTGGTGACGCTGCCGGCCATCATGCCGGGCCTCGCCGCAGCGACGTTCTTCGCCTTCCTGCATTCGTTCGACGAACTGGTGCTGACGCTGTTCCTGTCGAGCGCGCAGCTGAAGACGCTTCCGCTCATGCTGTGGGGCGACGTCAACTATCGGCTCAACCCCGTTCTGGCCGTGGTCTCGACGCTGGAGGTGCTGCTGGTGGTCGCCGGGCTCGTCCTTGCACGCCCCGTTCTCGCGACGTCGCGGAAGGCGACGTCACAATGATCGATTTCAACTGGAGGAAAGAGAAGATGCTGGGAATGAAACGCTGGCGGCTATCCGCTTCCGTACTGGCCTCAGCCCTGTTCGTCGCGATGGGAACGGGTCTGGCTCAGGCTCAGAGCAACGTCGTGATCATGCAGGATCCGGGCGGCGGGTATGGCGATGCATTGCGCAAGGTCATGTACGACCCGTTCGAGAAGGAGACCGGCATCAAGGTCGTCACAGTCCAGGAAGCCCGTAGCGGCCCGCGCATCAAGGCTCAGGCCGACGCCGGCAAGGCCCAATGGGACCTGACGTTCATCTTCGACCAGGAGACGAAGCTGCTCGGCGACTGCTGCCTGGCCGATATCGACTATTCCAAGCTGTCGGACGGCGCGAAGCAGACGCTGGCAGCGATGCCGGACAATCTGAAGCGCAAGAAAGGCGTGGCCCTGCAGGTGATCGGCGTCGGCCTCGTCTACAACAAGGACAAGTACAAGGGCGAAAACGTACCGACGAGCTGGGCCGACTTCTGGGACGTGAAGAAATTCCCCGGCAGGCGCTGCATGCCGGCCTGGCCGCGTTTCGTGTTCGAAGCGGCGCTGATGGCCGACGGCGTCGAGAAGAGCAAGCTCTACCCGCTCGACATGGAGCGGGCGCTGAAGAAGGTCAAGGAGATCAAGCCGCACATCGCCAAATGGTGGACGACGGCCGCACAGCCGCCGCAACTCCTGCTCGACGGCGAGGCCGACATGTGCATGGCCTACACCGGCTCGATGAGCAAGCTCGCCCTGGAGGGCGCTCCGATCGAACTGACCTTCAACCAGGGCTTCGTCTACTACGACTTCTTCTCGATCCCCAAGGGCGCACCGAACTACGACAACGCGCTGAAACTGCTGTCCTGGCGGCTCGAGCCCAAGCGCGCGGCACAGCTGACGTCGACCTTCCCGGTCGCCCTGCCCTCCCGGGTCGTGTTCGAGGCCGCCACCGACAAGAAGCTCGCCCGCTACTGGGCCAACAACCCGGACAACATCTCGAAGGCAATCGAGTGGAGCCCGGATTACTGGGGCGGGCCTTCGCCGGCCGGAAACTCCACCAACGAAGAGTACGGGCAGGAGAAGCTCAACGCCCTGCTGGCCCAATAGGCCGGCTGATCGGCCCCGATCCGAGGAGGATCGGGGCCGATCCCAAACGCGGGCTATTGCCGATCGCGCGGCCATGCTAGATCGAGTGAAAGATCATCCTATTTTGGCTGGTGGATGGACAAGGCTTTTACCAAGGGACTGCGTCTCCTAGAAGCACTTGCTCTGAGCGAGCAGCCCCGCGGGGTCACGGACCTCGCGAGCGAGCTGAAGCTCACCAAGAGCAACGTGCATCGGCTGCTGACGACCTTGCAGTCCCAGGGCTATGTGCGCCAGATCCCCCCGCACAGCACTTACGAGCTCACGACCAAGATCTGGGCGCTCGGCAGCCATGTCATCCACCGGATGGATCTCATCAACGTCGCGCGGCCGGCAATGACCAAGCTCGCAGAGATCACCGGCGAAACCATTCACCTCTCCGTGCTCGAAGATACCGACGTCGTCTATGTCGACAAGATCGAAAGCGCGCACCATATCCGCGCCCATACGAGCGTGGGAATGCGGGCACCAGCCTTCACCATGGCGACAGGGAAGGCGATGCTCGCACATGTGCCTGATGACTACCTGGAACGGTTCCGACCGCATCTCAGGCGCTACACGGAGACGACGCGAACGACGATCGAGGAGCTGCGCGAGGACATCGAGTTGGCACGCGCGCAAGGCTACTCCTCCGTGCTGCACGGCGAGTGGCGAGAGGGCATTGCGGCCTGCGCCTGTGCGATCCTCGGTCGCTCCGGCGAACTCGTTGGAGCGATCGGCATGTCCGGGCCCGATACGCGCATCAAGCGCAAGCAGATCAGGGAGTATTCGGTTCACGTGATGGAGGCTGCCCGAACCATCGGCGCAGCCCTTGGCTATTCCAACAGGCCGACGGCGTACCCCGCCGTGAGAGGTGATCCTGCGCCTTCACATCAATCACGACGCGCCCCTTGATCTTGCCGGCCACGACGTCGGCAGCAAGCCGCGGCAGAGCGAGAGCGGCGCGGTGTATGGCAGACGGCTCATTCCGCTTCAAGCCTATGAAAGGTATTTTCCGATCTCTGCGACGGCGCTATGGGTCAACCACAAGGCGCGTCCGTCCGTCGGTTCCGACCACGAGGAGAACTTGGCAATCACAGTATGATTGGATCGATCGATGAACAGGTTCTGGCCATGGACACCCATGGCGAACAGCACCTGGCACCGTTTGAGCCACGCCAAGAATTAGGTTTCGTTCCCAATAATGATCGATCTGCCCGCGGTGTGGGCAGAGCGGTTCGAGCGCATGTCAGGGATCCCAGTCTCATCCGCGGCGATAATGCGCACCTGCACGTCCTTCGGCTTAGCTAGATAGGGCGACGACGTGACCAGGAGGTCTGCGCCGGCCTCTGCATAGGCTGCAGCATTCGCGGCATTGACGCCGCCGGCGGCAGCGATCACGGGGCGTTCGCGTGCATAGGCCATCGATGCCATGCGCTTGACCAGCGCGGCGATCTCGGCCGGTGAAAACTTCTCCGCCTGGATCACGTCGAAACCGGCAACCGCCCCGGCAAGTGCAGCGTCGACCGTCTTCACCTCGATCACAAGCTTCTTCTCCGGCGCGGCCCGTCGCAATCGTTCGACCGCCTGAAACAGCGGCAGCTTGCCGAGAAAGGCGCGGTGCTCGGGAAACACCAGCACGGTCTCGGACAGGCCGAGCCGATGCATCACGGCGCCGCCCGCCTTCACCGCCGCAACCGCAAAGCGCTTGGTGCCCGGCACGTTCTTGCGCGTGCAGGCAACCGGAATCTGCGGGGCGACTGCCCTCGCGGCCCCGACAATGGCGCGGGTCTCGCTGGCAACACCCGACCAGATTTCGATCAGGGTCTGCGCGACCTTCCAGCTCCGCAGCAGGCTGGCGGCCGGACCACGCGCCTCCAGGATCGGCGCGCCCTGCTCCAGCGTCGCACCGGATGCCGCGAACAGCTCGACCTCGCAGCCGGCCAGCGCGACGATCGCGGCGGCATCCTCGGCGAGCGCCAGCACCATCGGCGCGCGCGCGGCAAACTGCATGACGCCCCTGGCCGCGCCGATCCCGAGCGCCTCGGTGGTGAGATCGCCGTAAGGCACGTCGTCCTCCAGCAGACGCTCGAGCTCGGCGCGCGATGCAACGGTTGCCATATCGTGCCTTCCCTTCGTTGGTGTCGGCTTGCCGACGCGTTTGTCGCAAATCCGACAGGGATCGTCGGTCCCGCTGCCACACGGGGCAGCAAGTTCTGCTATTGCCGCTGATTTCTGCAAGGCGCGCACCAGACTCCGGTCGCCGTATCCGGCACGCCGATTGCTGAGCCCTCATGGCCGCCGCCTCGCGACGAACAGGCTGACGCGGAGGCGGTTACCGTCCGCTGGAGTTCATCATGAAACTGTTTCGCACGATCGCCGTCGCCGCAGGCTTACTGCTCGCAACCACCACCGCACAAGCCGCGCAGACCAATGTTGCCGTCGCCGCCAACTTCACCGATGCCGCCAAGGAGATCGCCGCCATCTTCAAGCAGAAGACAGGACACGAGGCGGTGCTGAGCTTCGGCGCGAGCGGCCAGTTCTACACGCAGATCACGCAGGGCGCGCCATTCCAGGTTTTCCTGTCCGCCGACGATTCGCGGCCGAAGAAGCTCGTCGAGGACGGCCTTGCGGTCGCGGACAGCCGCTCCACCTATGCGATCGGCAAGCTCGTACTGTGGAGCAAGTCGCCGGGGATCGTGACCGGCGAAGCGACGTTGAAGGCTGCGTCCTTCGCAAAACTCTCGATCTGCAATCCGGCCGCGGCCCCTTACGGCCTGGCCGCCGTGGAAACCATGAAGTCGCTGAATCTCTATGACACGCTGAAGCCGAAGCTGGTGCAGGGCGCGACCATCACCCAGGCCTATCAATTCGTCGAGACCGGCAATGCCGAGGTCGGCTTCGTCGCGCTGTCGCAATTGACCGGCAGCGAGGCCGGCTCGCGTTGGGTGGTGCCGCAGGCGCTCTATAATCCGATCCGGCAGGATGCGGTCCTGCTGAAGACCGGCGCCGGCAACGAGGCCGCCGCAGCGTTCATGACTTTCCTGAGGGGGCCCGAGGCGCGCGCCGTCATCGAGAAATACGGCTACGCGCTGGACGGACAGAGCTGACGCGCATGGAGGTCTGGTCAGCGGAGATCCGCCAGTCGGTGCTGCTCACGATCGAGCTCGCGACCATTTCGACCGCGATCCTGCTGCTGCTGGCCACACCGCTCGCCTGGTGGCTGGCACGCGCGCAGGGCTGGTGGACCGAGATCGTCGCCAGCGTGGTCGCATTGCCGCTGGTGCTGCCGCCGACCGTGCTCGGCTTCTATCTGCTGGTGCTGCTCGGTCCGGACGGGCCCGGCGGATGGATCGCACAATTGTGGGGCGGGCGCACGCTCGCCTTCACCTTCGAAGGCCTGGTCATCGGCTCGGTGGTGTATTCGATGCCTTTCGTGGTGCAACCGATCCGGAATGCCTTCACTGCCATGGGCGAGCGGCCGCTCGAGGTCGCCGCGACCTTGCGCGCCTCGCCCTTGCGGACGTTCTGGACCGTCGCCGTGCCGCTGGCGCGGCCCGGCTTCCTGACCGGGGCCGTGCTCGGCTTCGCGCACACTGTCGGCGAGTTCGGCCTCGTGCTGATGATCGGCGGCAACATTCCCGGCCGCACCAAGGTGCTGTCGGTTGCGCTCTTCGACTATGTCGAGACCTCGCGCTGGCGCGAGGCGAGCATGCTCGCAGGCCTTATGGTGATCTTCGCATTTGCCGTGATCCTGACCATGACGCTGGTCGACAAGCGCGCCGCGAGGGCTGCGGCATGAGAACGTCCAAACCCGGGCGCATCAACGCCGGCTTCCGCGGCCGGCTCGGCAATTTCGTGCTGGATGCCGAACTCAGCGTGCCCGCCACCGGCGTCACCGCGATCTTCGGTCCGTCCGGCTGCGGCAAGACCAGCGTAGCGCGCTGCATTGCCGGCCTGCAGCATATGACTGATGGTTTTTGCGCGGTGGACGGCGACGTCTGGCAGGACCATCATTCGTTCCGACCGGTGCATCGACGACCGATCGGCTATGTGTTCCAGGAAGCGAGCCTGTTTCCGCACCTGTCGGTGCGCGGCAATCTGCTGTTTGGTGCGCCGAAGATCGCAGGCGCGCAGATCGGCTTTGACGAGGTCGTAGAGCTGCTCGGCCTTGTCGCCCTGCTCGACCGTTCGCCGGACCGCCTCTCCGGCGGCGAACGGCAGCGCGTTGCAATCGGCCGCGCGCTGCTGTCACAGCCGAAACTGCTGCTGATGGACGAGCCGCTCGCGGCGCTCGACCGCGCCACCAAGAGCGAGATCTTGCCCTTCCTCGAGCGGCTGCACGATCGCCTGTCGCTGCCGGTATTCTATATCAGCCATGACATGACGGAGATCGAACGCTTTGCCGATCATCTGGTGCTGATGGAACAAGGCCGTGTCGTCCGCGAAGGCCCGCTGCATACCCTCCATCCAATACCGCTGGCCGGACGCACTGGTCGGCATGGAGATTGCTCGCCAGGACGGAAGAGCGTAGGAAAACCGACAAGGATGCCCTCCATGCCCACCGACCTCCACGACATCGACCCGAATCGAGTCGCCGCAATCCTCTACCGCGCCCAGCACGACGTCGACACCTTGCTCGCCGACTTCGCCGAAACTCTGGTGCGATCGGGCGAGCGGATCGGCGGAATCGTCCAGCGCAACGTCAAGGACGGCGCCGGCTGCCAGGTCGGCATGCAGGCGATCGATCTCATGACCGGCCGCGAGATCTCGATCCGCCAGCCGCTTGGCTCGGGCGCGATGGCCTGCAAGCTCGACGCCGCGGGACTGGCCGAAGCGGCGGTAGCCGTCGCCCGCGCGATCACGGCGGATGTCGATCTCGTCGTAATCAACAAGTTCTCCAAGCAGGAGGCCAGCGGCGGAGGCCTGCGCGACGAGCTGGCCGACGCGATCGCCGCCGGCATCCCCGTGCTGACGGCGGTGCCGGAAAAATGCCTGGACGCCTGGAACGATTTTACCGGCGGGATCGGCACCAGCCTGCTGTGCGAACGGAGCGCGATCGAGGGCTGGTGGCAAGACATGTCGTCGCGCATGAAGCGGGCGCGCCTGCCCGCCGATGCATCTGCGGCGCTACTTACCGATCATCACGTCGGATGACTTGATCACGGCCGAGACGGCGTCGCCTACCTTCAGGGCGAGGTCGTCCACGGCCTCGTTGGTGATCGCGGAAAATACGACCAAGCCCGGCGCGAGCTCGATCTTCACATGGGCCGTCGTCGTGCCCTTGGTGACGGCGACGATTCGCCCCGGGAGAATGTTGCGGGCGCTGAGCTTCATGACGGGTCAGCCGAACTTGAACAGCACGCCGTAGCCACCGCGCGGATAGCTCCACTCGATATCGCCGCTCTCCTCGCAGATCACGCGGCAGGTGCCGCACTCGATGCAGCCGTCGACGGTGATCTCGACCTGCCCCTTGTCGTTGAGCTCGTAGCAACGTGCCGGGCAGGCCTTCAGCATGCTGAGAAGCTCCGGCGACGGTTTGGTGTGCGGCCGCACCTTGATGTGGGCTCGTCCGGCATCGACCAGATAACGATTGTAGAACAGCTTGTCCTCGACACGCACGGATGGCTCGATCGACATGGTTTGGTCTCCGTCGTTGATGGTCTATGTGCTCGTCTCACCGCCAGGCGCGCGCGAGGCGGAAAGCGTCGCCGAACAGCCCGCTCCATGAGCGCGCCTTGATGAACGATCTGAACGTCGTCTTCTCCTTCTCCACCTTCGGCGTGCCGTCGACGCGAAGGAAGTTCTGCATCGCCCTGGAGACGAGTTCGGGATAGGTCAGGAAGAAGCTCTGCGACTGGGTGTGCATCAGCGCCGGCATGTCCTTGTACTTCTTCAGATCCTTGATGACGAAGGACTGGTCCAGCATGGTCTTGTAGAGCGACAGGTTGTCCGCCGTCATCGGATCCTTGCGCGACTTGACCTGGAAGATCGCCTCCGCCGCGATTCGGCCCGACGTCATCGCAAGGTTCGAGCCTTCGCGATGGATGGCGTTGTTGAGCTGGGCGGCGTCGCCGACCACGACCCAGCCTTCGCCGTAGAGCTGCGGGATCGCCTTGAAGCCGCCCTCGGGAATGAGATGCGCGGCATATTCCTTCACCTCGGAGCCTTCGATCAGCGGCGCGACCGACGGGTGCCGCTTGAAGCGGTCGAGCAGGCCGTACGGCGTCTCGCCGGTGCGCTGGAAATCGGAGACCAGGCAGCCGATACCAAGCGAAATGCACTCCTTGTTGGCGTAGATGAAGCCCATGCCGGTCATGCCGCGGGAAATGGTGCCGGCGGCTTCGATCACCACGCCTTCGTCACCTTTGAGGTTGAAGCGGGCCTCGATGGTCTCGCGCGGCAGGAAATGCATCTCCTTCACGGCAAGCGCGACCTTGTCGGGCTTGGGCCGCTCGCGCAGGTGAGCGCGGGTGCCGAGCAGGCCGTTGACGCCTTCCGCCAGCACCACGACGTCGGCGTGGATCTCGCCGTCAGCGCGGTCGGTCCGCACGCCGATCACCTTGCCATAGGCGTCCTGCGCTAGCTCGGTCACCGTCGTCTCGCACAGTACGGTGGCGCCGGCCTCGCGAACCTTCTGCGAGAACCATTTGTCGAACTGGGCGCGGATGATGGTGTAGCGGTTCGGCTTCTCCTCGTTGAAATCGTCGGAACGATAGTGCAGACCGGTGTGCGACCGGTCGTCCATCATCCAGAAGCGCTGCTCGACCAGATGCCGCTCCAGCGGCGCATCTTCGCGGAAATCGGGAATCAGCTTCTCCAGCATGTCGGCATAGAGGATCGCGCCCTGCACGTTCTTCGAGCCGGAATATTCCCCGCGCTCGAGCTGGAGCACCTTGAGCCCGCGCTGGGCCAGCGTGAGCGCCGCCGCGTTGCCGGCCATGCCGGCGCCGACGACGATGGCATCGAATTTCTCCTCGATCATGGCGGGTTCTCCCTGTTCTAGCTTGCGATCCGGTCTCGCGAATGCGGTGACAGCCGGGCGCGGAACGCCGCGGTCAGGGCGGGAAGCAGCCGGATGGCGTCGGTGACGATGCCCATATGGGCGAAATCGAAGATCGGCGCGTTCCTGTCAGTATTGATGGCGACGATGAGATCGGCGCCCTCGACCCCGACGCGATGCTGGATCGCGCCGGAAATGCCGGCGGCGATATAGAGCTTCGGCCGGATGGTCTTGCCGGTCTGGCCGATCTGCCGGTCGGATGTGACCCAGCCCTTCTGCACCAGCGGCCGCGAGCAGCCATATTCGGCGCCGAGGACGGTGGCGAGCTGGCGTACCAACTGGAAATTTTCCGGCGAGCCAAGCCCCAGGCCGCCGGCGACGACGACGTCGGCATAAGCGAGATTGGATTTTGCGGAATCGCGATCAGGCAGGAACGACAGCACTTTCGTCACGATGTCGTCCTCGACGAGGCCGAGCGGATGGCTGACGATGCGGCCGACCGGACGCACGACGCGCTCCGGCATCGGCATCACGCGCGGGCGCACCGTGGCCATCTGCGGCCGGTAGTTCAGCGTGTAGATCGTACAGAGCAGCGAGCCGCCAAAGGTCGGGCGTGTCGCGGCGAGTGAGCCGTCGGCATCGACATCGAGCTCGGTGCAGTCGGCCGTGAGGCCGGTGAGCAGCGTCGTCGCCACCGAACCCGCGAGGTCGCGGCCGAGCGTGGTGGCGCCGAGCAGGAGGATCTCCGGCTTGTAGGTGTTGACAACGTCGGTCAGCGCCTTGGTGTAGGATTCGTTGCGGTAGTCGGCGAGCAGATGGTCGGCGACCATGTAGACGAGGTCGGCGCCGTAGCAGAAGGATTCCGCGGCCGCGCTCTGTGTCGCCTCGCCTTCGGGTCCGATCACGACGGCCGCAAGGTCGACCTTGAGCTTGTCGGCAAGCTTGCGGCCGGCGCCCATCAGCTCCCAGGAGACGGGATGAACCTGGCCACGCTCCTGCTCGATAAAGACCCAGACATGCTTGTATGCCTTGAAATGCTCCGGCAGCTCCTTCTTGGTCGCGGCGCGGCCGGCGGCAGGAGCTGCGGTTTTCGGTGCGGTGCCCATATGCTTGCTCCCTCTCGCCTCAATAGCCGCGCGCCAACGCCGCGAGCTCGGTTTCGAGTGCCGGCTGGCGCTTGAGGATGGCGTCGATCAGCGCCTCGGCCGGCTGTTCGCCCCCCTCGATCAGTTCCGCCTTCTCGCTGCGCGCCGCGGGCGCGAAGACCCGCTTGACGATGGTGGGTGAGCCGCGCAGACCGCATTTCGAGATGTCCTCGACGCCGGCATCCTGAGCGCTCCATTTCACGATCGGCGCGCGCGCGGCGCGCAGGGCGTCCGCCATGGCGCCGCGCCGGATCTGGTTGGTCGCCTCCAGCATGGTGACGAGGCACGGCAGCCTGGTGCGCAACAGCTGGACGCCGCCCTCGGAACGCCGCTCGGCGTCGATGGTCCGGGCCGTCAGATCGAGTGCGCTGATCTTGGCGACATAGGTCAGCTGCAACAGGCCAAGCCGCTTGGCGATGCCGGGGCCGACCTGCGCAGTGTCGCCGTCAATGGTCTGCTTGCCGGTGAAGACGAGATCGGGCGCACCGAACTCGGTCGAGATCTTGCGGATCGCCGTTGCCAGCGCATAGGTGGTGGCCAGCGTATCGGCGCCGGCGAAGAATCGATCAGTCAGCAGCACGGCGCGGTCGGCGCCGAAGGTCAGCGCCTTGCGCAACGAATCCTCGGCCGAGGGGGGCCCCATGGTCAGCACCGTGACCTCGCCGCCGAACTGGTCGCGCAGCTCGAGCGCGGCTTCGAGTGCGAACAGATCATAGGGATTGATGATGGTCGGCACCCCCTGGCGCATGATGGTGTTGGTCACGGGATGCACGCGGATCTGCGCAGAGTCCGGGACTTGCTTGATGCAGACGACGATGTGCATGTGCTTCTCCAGGACTCGTCTTCAAAATTCGGTTCAGAGCAGGAACAGCAAGTGTCGTACCAACTGCGCGAGCGATGAAAAACGGATGTCGATGCAGCGACTTAGAAGAGCGACGGTATCGCTTGCATCCGCCTTAGGCAGTGGAGCCGACAACGCTGCTGCGACACGCGTCGCAAATGCGACAGAACACGGCTTCACTTCAGCGTGCCGATCTGCACCAATGTCGGCGTCTGCTTCGGCCGCGGCGCGACGGCGTCCTTCAGGACCTTGAAGACGCGCTGGTCGATCGGCGTCGAGGCGACGAAGTCCGCATAGGCGCGCTCCAGCACGGTCTTGCACCGTTCCGCCACGGTTTCGTCCGCTATTCCGGTAAAATCCTCTCCGGCGAGGTACTGACCCATGCGCCGCAGGATATGCAGCCGTGCCACGTTGACGATCTTCGGATCGTAGTCGACGCCGAGCAGCGCGAAGAACTCCTCGGCGGCAGAGGCCTTGTTGAGTTGGGTGAGAATTCCATCAGCCATTATCGGTCTCCATCGGGCTCTGCGGTACCATGCACGCAGTGCTCTGCGGCGCGGGGGCGCCGGCATCCCTGGCGCGCTTCTGCATGTGGGTGAGCCGTGCCTCCAGAAACTCGACACGGTCGAGCAGCACGGCAATGGCATCGCCGACGGGGTCTGGCATCAGATGATGATCGAGGTCGATCCGGCCGACGACACGGCGATGACCGAGTTGCGGGCGCACGACGCGCGCGGGAATGCCGACAACGGTGACATCTGGCGGGGTGCTGTCGATCACGACCGAATTGGCTCCGACGCGCGAGCCGGCGCCGACCGTGATCGGCCCGAGGATTTTTGCGCCCGCCCCCACCACGACGCGATCTTCCAGCGTTGGATGGCGCTTGCCGGGGAACCACGACGTGCCGCCGAGCGTGACGCCGTGATAGAGCGTCACGTCGTCGCCGATCTCGGCGGTCTCGCCGATGACGACACACGCGCCGTGGTCGATGAAGAAACGCCGGCCGATGCGCGCGCCGGGGTGGATGTCGACATTGCTAGCAAAGCGTCCGAACCAGGACAACAGCCGGGCCGGGAAGCGCCAGCCGCCGGTCCAAAACCGGTTGGCGATCCGGTACCAGATCACGGCATGAATGCCGGGATAGGTCAGCAGCGTCTCGAGCTGGCTGCGCGCTGCGGGATCGCGCTGGCGCACGCAGCCGATGTCCTCTCGGATCAACTTCAGCAAGGACGGCTTAGCCGGTCCGGGGGGCGACGGCTCAACGAGCGGAATGTCGACGACACAGGCCATGATACCCTCACGCGCAATTGAGGAGAGAACGCTCGCGCACCTCGCGCCAGATCGCCGTCACCGTCTCCCGGCCGACGGCGCCCTTGTGCTCGACGGCGTGCTGGCGAACGCGGGCGAGCACAGTCCTTGCCTCTTCCGCATTGACGGACAGCTGTAGCTCGGCGAGCAGCGCGGTAATCGCCGCGAGGCCCGAATGCTTGCCGATCACGATGCGGTTGGAGCGGCCGAGCAGCCGCGGATCCAGCGCCTGATAGGTGCGCTGATCCTTCAAGAGGCCATCGACGTGAATGCCGGACTCGTGGGTAAAGACATGCTCGCCCACGATCGCCTTGTTGAGCGGGATGGCGCGCGCGGCCGCAGCAGCAACCACGGATGCTACCTTCTCCAGTTCGGACAGCACCACGCCGGTATCGCAGCCATAGAGTTGCTTGAGCGCGACCGCGACCTCCTCCAGCGGAGCATTGCCGGCCCGCTCGCCAAGACCGATCACGGTGACGGAAGCGTGCGTGGCGCCCGCCTTGATCGCGGCCAGCGTATTGGCGGTCGCAAGGCCGAGATCGTCGTGACCGTGGAACTCGAGCTCGAGATCCGTGGTGGCGCGAAGTGCCGCCAGCAAGGCGAAGGCGGCATCGGGGTCGAGCACGCTCAGCGTGTCGGCGATACGGAAGCGTCGCGCGCCCGTGGCCTTTGCGACTGCAATCAACTCGGCCAGGAAGCCGACATCGGCGCGGGAGGAATCCTCGCCGCCGACGGCTACGTCGAGGCCTTTGTCGCGGGCATAACCGACCACCCGCCTGACCTGCTCCAGCGCTGCCGGCCGGCCGCCGCCAAGCTTGGCGGCAATCTGCACGTCGGAGGCCGGGATCGAAACATTCACCATGGAGACGCCGGCTTCGATGGCCGCATCGACATCCGATGTCCGCATCCGGCACCAGCCGATTGCGGTCGCCGACAGGCCGGCCTCGACGATGGCGCGGATCGCGCTCACTTCGTCGTGGCCCATGGCAGGCGTTCCGGCTTCGATCTCCGTGACGCCGGCCGAGGCCAATGCGCGCGCGATCGAGACCTTCTCCGCGGTGGTGAAGGCGACGCCCGGCGCCTGCTCGCCGTCACGCAGCGTGGTGTCGTTCAGGACGACGTGTCGGGGCCGACCGCCATCCAGCCGCTTCGTCGGGTCGGAAAACACCATCCGCGCACTCCAATCATTCATTCCGATCAGGAATTCAGCAACCCTCGTGCCATCAGCAGATCGACCGCCAAGCACTTGAAATCCATCGACTTATCGGCCGCGCGAGCTTTGTCGCAAATGCGACAGCGTCGGACAGGCGACGTGTCAGATGTCGGCAGACTTGCGGCGAATATGGATGATGATGTCGAGCCGCGAGATCTCGTGACCCGGCAAAGGCTCGGGCATCTGCTGGAGGAGAAGCGTCTCGGGGACGTCGATCAGCGTGTCCTCGCCGTGAAGGTAGAAATGCGGATGAACCGTCGTGTTGGTATCGAAGAACGAGCGCGAGCCATCCGGGCCGATGCGGCGCAACAGTCCGGCTTGGGTGAACTGGTTGAGCGTGTTGTAGACGGTTGCCAGCGAAAGCTGGATGTTCGCCTCGACCGACTCGGCAAACAGCGTCTCCGCGGTCACATGACGATGCCCCCGGCCAAACAGCAGTTCCGCCAGCAGCACACGCTGGCGCGTGGGGCGCAGGCCTGCATCACGCAGGCGGTGGAACGCCGAGCATTCGCCGTGACGGAGTTCGCGTTGCGCGGGCGGCTCCAAACCCAATGCATCGATAACGGATAGTTCCGGATACGCGTCCATGATCACCTTACGCCGTCGACATGATCGCTGGCGCCGCGCAAAAATTCCCGGCGACGCTCGGCCATGCGGCTCTCGCCGCTCTCCTCGCCGAAGCAGAGCTCGAAATCGTTGCATTGCGTGCAGACCGGCGTCGTGCACATCACGAAGCCGTCGTCCTCGCAGAGCATGCGGTAGAAGAAGCGTTTCCAGCGCATGTTCTTCGTGTTGCGGCTCGCCAGCGGCGCAAAATGGCGCATCAACAGGCGCGACAGCTCCGGCCGCTCGCGCAAGCCGAGATCTTCCCAGAGATGGTTCGGCTCCATCGCGCGCCGCGCCACCATCGCCGCCAGCCAATGGCCGACCTCGCCGTCGGTCGAGCGCTGCGCGCGCAAGAGATCGCGCACCATCATCGTCTCGTCGTCGATCTCGGAGACCGGCCTCGGCATCCAGGCGAAGGCACGGACCGTAGCCAACGGAAAATGGCGGGCGAGCAGATTGTTGAATTCCTGTTCCGAAAGGCCGGCGCGCTCCGCGATCGATCCGCCGTCCATCACTGCAGCGGCCAGGATCGAAGCCAGCACATGACGGTCGAAATCATCGTCGGCGCCGATGTCGGCTTCAGCCGGATCGCAGCCGGTCAGCAGGCGGTAGAACTCTATTCCCACATGCGGCCCATCGTTGTCGGACCCTGCCGGGAGTTGCGCCGTCGCTTCGATCGTCCTCGCTTGCACCGCAATCACGAAACGCTCCGCCGGTTATGCCGCAGGGGTCCTCGACATGTGCCGGCCTCCCCGATACGGGAGGCCGGCAGGATGGTCAGGCCGACATCGCGGCGAGCTCGGCGGCGGACTTGCCGATCTGGCTTTCGTCAACCGCTTTCATGATGCCGTGCTCCATCAGCATGTCCTCGAGCTCGTCCATCGTGATCGGAGTCGGGATGATGCCCTTGCCGCCGTTGTTGTGGATCTTGGCCGCGAGCTTGCGGTAGTGGTCGGCCTGCTGCGATTCGGGGGCATATTCCAGCACGGTCATGCGGCGCAGCTCCGCGTGCTGCACGATGTTGTCGCGCGGCACGAAATAGATCAGCTGGGTGCCGAGCTTCTTGGCCAGCGCCTCCGCCAGCTCCAGCTCCTTGTCGGTCTGGCGCTCGTTGCAGACGAGGCCACCGAGCCGGACGCCGCCGGAATTGGCGTATTTCAGAATACCCTTGGAGATGTTGTTGGCGGCGTACATCGCCATCATCTCTCCGGACATCACGATGTAGATTTCCTGCGCCTTGTTCTCGCGGATCGGCATCGCGAAGCCGCCGCAAACGACGTCGCCGAGCACGTCGTAGGACACGTAGTCGATGTCCTCATAGGCGCCATTCTCTTCCAGGAAATTGATCGAAGTGATGACGCCACGGCCAGCGCAGCCGACGCCCGGCTCCGGACCGCCGGACTCGACGCAGCGGATGTCCCTGTAGCCGACCTTCATGACGTCCTCGATCTCCAGGTCCTCGACGCTGCCGGCGTTGGCCGCGAGGCTGAGAATGGTGTCCTGCGCCTTGGCGTGCAGGATCAGGCGGGTCGAGTCCGCCTTGGGATCGCAGCCGACGATCAGGATCCTGTGACCCATCTCGGCAAGCGCCGCGAGCGTATTCTGCGACGTCGTCGATTTTCCGATACCACCCTTGCCGTAAAACGCGATTTGTCTCAGTGAAGACATGTTGCTCTCCATCAACCGATTGCCAATGACTCCGCGCTTCTCGCGCGAGATTGCTTCTCTCTCAGAAGCGTGGGCCCGCGGGGTTCGGGAAGGAGAACATCGCTCGCCAGCGGCGTCGGCGTGCTCTCAGCCCTCACTCGTTGTTGCTGCATCCAAATAGCAACTGGCGTGCCATTCGCTGCGAGCGCTCTAAGGCGCTGATCACGCTCGCGAAATATTTCGATGCGAGCGGCCGACAGAAGCTGTGTCGAACCCTACAGAGGTACGGCTACTGTCAGAAACCGGACAAGAATCTCGGCGATGGCGGTGCAAATGCACCGCGATATCGGCGGCGCGGATGCGGAACGGAAATTGCTAACTCCCATGTCGAAGCGATGTGAGGAGAAGGACAGATGCAGATCGGTGTCGAGACAGCCAAGGCCGTCGACCAGCGGCGCGTGTTCGTGGTCGACGAGGATGAGATCACCCGCGCGGCGCTGCAGTTCATGCTGCATGACGAGATCGAGACCCACGAGCTCGCGACGCCGGAGGAGGCTTATGAAAAGGGCGTGGACTGGCTGAAGCCCGACGTCGTTCTGCTCGGCGTCTCGTTCCTGAAGGCCCGCGGCCCGGCTTTGATCGGCGAGCTCGGCGCGCAATTTCCTGGCGTGCGCGTTCTCGTCGTCACCGACAAGTCCGACGAGACCACCGCTGTCGAGGCCATGAAGGCGGGCGCCGCCGGCGCGGTGGTGAAACCGCTGACGCTGGAAGGCGTGCGCAAGAAGGTCGACACCATCCTCGGCCGCGGCGGTGCCGCACCGCTGGTCCAGCTCAGCATGATGAAATAGGAGCGCAGGCGTGGCAACCGTGCTGTTCTACCAGAAGCCGGGCTGCGGAACCAACGCCCGGCAGATCCGCGCGCTGGAAGCCGCCGGTCATCAGGTGGTCGCGAAGAGCTTGCTGGCCGAGCCCTGGACTGCAGCGCGACTGCGCGCCTTCTTCGGTGCGACACCCATCGCGTCCTGGTTCAACCCGGCCGCGCCGCGCATCAAGTCCGGCGAAGTGAAGCCGGCGGAGATCGACACGGCAGACGCGATCGCATTGATGCTCGACGATCCCCTGCTGATCCGGCGTCCGTTGATCGAAACCGATGGCGCAAGATGCGCCGGATTCGACCGCGAGCCGGTTCCGTCATTGCTCGGCGGCGAGCGTGGCGACCTTCAGGGGTGCACGCGGCCGGAGGCGATGCCGCGTTGCGCGGAGGCATAGTGTCACGCGATCTTTCCCTCTCCC
This sequence comes from Bradyrhizobium sp. UNPF46, assembly GCF_006658625.1. Classification (NCBI taxonomy): domain Bacteria; kingdom Pseudomonadati; phylum Pseudomonadota; class Alphaproteobacteria; order Hyphomicrobiales; family Nitrobacteraceae; genus Bradyrhizobium; species Bradyrhizobium sp. UNPF46. The sequence continues at coordinate 29,918 of NZ_LFJB01000083.1, read as the reverse complement.
CGTGTGGGAGAGGGAGGCTCGCCGCGTCGTGGCGAGTCGGGTGAGGGGTTGTCTCCACGAACGCCTAATACGGTTGTGCGCGCGGAGAGAACCCCTCATCCGGCGCTTCGCGCCACCTTCCCCACAAGGGGAGAAGGAAGAATGCATCATTCAGCTCCGCGCCAGCACCATGACCAGGCGATCGACGCGGCGGCCCTGCTTCAGGTGCTCCTCGACGATCTCGTCGATGTCCTCCGGCGTGGTCGGCCGGTACCAGACACCATCGGGATAGACGACCATCAACGGACCCGCTCCGCAGAAGCCGAGACAGCCGGATGCGGTGAAACCGATGTCGGTGAGCCCTTTCGTCTCGATCACCTTGCCGAGCCGCTCCCACAACGGGCCGCCGCCGGCCACGCCGCAGCTGCCGCGCGGGTGGCCCGGCGGGCGCTGGGTGTGGCAGGCGAAGACGTGATGGCGATAGAGCTGCGGCAGCTCGAACTCCTCGGTCATGCCGTCGCTCATGATGCCGCCACCGCGACGCCCTTGTCGTTCAGCACCGCGGCCAGCTCGCCCAGCTTGAACATCTCGCGCACGATGTCGCAGCCGCCGACGAACTCGCCCTTAACGTAGAGCTGCGGAATGGTCGGCCAGTTCGAGAACGACTTGATGCCGTCGCGGATCTCGGGATCGGCGAGCACGTTGATGCCGGTGAAGGGCACGCCGAGGCCATTCAGGATCTGCACGACGGTGCCGGAGAAGCCGCATTGCGGCGCGGCCGGAACGCCCTTCATGAACAGCACGACGTCGCTGCCCGCGATGATGTCCTTGATCCGTTGTTCGGTCGGTTCACTCATGCCTTCGTCCTTCCTTGTTCACTTCGGCACCACCGTTTCGAGCGCGAGCGCATGCAGCGCCTCGCCCATTTGTCCCTTCAAGGCGGCGTAAACCATCTGGTGCTGCTGGATTCGGCTCTTGCCGGCAAATGCCTGCGAGACGACGCGCGCACCGTAATGATCGCCGTCGCCAGCGAGGTCGGTCACGATCACATGGGCGTCCGGGAACGCTTCCCTGATCAATTGCTCGATGTCCGGTCCCGCCATCGCCATGTCGCACACTCCTGCTCTGCGAACACCTCCATGCAAGCGTCAAACCAGTTTCGGAACCCGTGTTTTCCGAGGGACTTGCACACCTCGGCGCCGGCAACATGTCCGACTTCCGACAACGCCGCGCGTGTCCATGTCGATGACGTGACGAACCCCGATGGCCTCGCCCCGGACGCGACGACGACGGCTCGCGACGCCTCGAATCGAAGCACTTTCGCAGCGTTTCTCGTCCGGCCCGGCTTTTGCTTCGTAGGGATGCGCCCGTATTCCGATACGCAAGACGAGGAACTCAGATTGTCCCATACAGATTCCGGCGGCCTCGACGTTCGGTGCCGCATCCCGACGACGGAGAGTGGCGTATGACGGCCGTCCTCGTCGATTCCGACGGCATCAATTTCGGTGAGCTCGCACCCGAGATCGACTCGCTGCTGCAGCAGGGCGTCATCAGCTATCGGCGCGACCCGCTCGAAGCCGACCGCATCTTCCGCCAGGCGCTGGAGGCCGCGCCGACGGAGCTCGCGGTCTATTTCTGCCTCTACAAGACCCACACCTATCGCGGCCGCCTCGACGAGGCCCAGAGCATCGCCGAGCGCGGATTGCGCGAGGCCGCGTACCAGGCCGGCTGGAGCCGCGATTGGCGGAGCTGGCAGCCGCAAGCCGAACTGCCCGAGGGTGCCGGCCGCTTCGCGCTCTACACCTTGAAGGCGCTCGCCTTCATCCATCTGCGCAAGGACGAACAGATACAGGCGCGCGAGATGCTCGCGGCCCTGCGCCGGCTCGACCCCACCGGTGCGGTGGGCTGGCCGGTCGTCGCGGCGCTCGCCGAAGGGCTCCAGTGAGGTAGCGATGACGACCATAGCGCTTGCCGACACCGATACGCTGATCGCCGGCATCATCGCCGCGCTGCGGACGGTTCACGATCCCGAAATCCCCGTGAACATCTACGACCTCGGCCTGATCTACCGGGTCGAACCGAAAGACGGCGGCCTGGTCGACATCGACATGACGCTGACCGCGCCGGGCTGTCCGGTCGCCGGCGAGATGCTGTCCTGGGTGGAGAAGGCGGTGAGCGAAGTCGGCGGTGTCGAAAAGGTTGCGGTGCAGCTGGTGTTCGATCCGCCATGGGATTCGTCGCGGATGACCGACGACGTCAAGCTCGAGCTCGGCCTGCTCTAGGAACAACCGGAGACCATCGGAGAGGAGAGGATGCAATGATCGAACTGACCGCCAGCGACGGAGCGAGTTTCTCCGCCTATCGTGCCGAGCCCGCAGATACACCCAAGGGCGCCGTCGTCGTCCTCCAGGACATCTTCGGCGTCACGCCGGAGATCCGCAAGGTGGCCGATGCCTTCGCGGCCAAGGGCTATGTCGCGATCGCACCGTCCCTGTTCGAGCGGGTCAGGCCGGGAGTCAGTCTTGCTCACGATCAGGGCGGCAAGGCCGAGGGCGCCGCCATCAGCGCGCAGATCGGCAACGAGCAGGCGATCTCGGACATCCAGACGACCGTCGACGCGGTGAAGAACGCCGGCAAGGTCGCGGTCGTCGGCTATTGCTGGGGCGGCGACCTCGCCTACAGCGCGGCCAACAAGATCAACGGCATCGCCTGCGTGATCGGATATGACGGCAGCGGGACCGTCGCGGACTATCGCGAGAAGCGCAAGGTCCCGACGCTGCTGCATTTCGGTGCGAGCGATCCCGAACTGCCGCTGGAGGCCATCACGCAATTCCGCGCCTGGCGTCCCGACGTCAGCGCCTTTACCTATCCCGACGCCGCCCAGGGGTTCAGCTGCAACGAGCGCGGCAATTTCCGCACGAAGGCGGCGGAGAAGGCGCTGGAGCGGACCCTGTTCTGGATCTCGCAATATGTCGAAGGACAGCAGCCGATCCCGTTGAAGAATGCCGGCGCCTATGCCCAGGCCAAGACCGAGAAAAAGAAAAAGAAGAAGGACGACGACGATCTCGGACCTCCGATGGATTGAGGGAGCCGCGCCAGATGCTGCCGACCACCATCCTCATCGACGACGCGCCGCGCTGCGTGGTGCGGCCGACCGACACCAAGGACCTCAACCGCTTCCTCCGCAACGGCAAGGAATTCCTGCTGGCCGAGCGGCCCGAGGGGAAGATCACGCATCGCGCGGCGAACGAAACCGAGATGGGCAAGTGGCGGAGCGGCCTCGCCCTGCACAAAGCGTGGGGCGGCGCCGAGGAGGAGTTCTTTGGCTTGCCGCTGTCGGACTGACGCTACGCCCCTTCAGCCGTGCCCGCCGCGCGCATCGTGCGGATTGCCGGCCTGGTTGCGCATCCAGTCGGCAAGCCTGGTGAGCGCGGCATCGAGGTCTTCCCGCGCCGCTTCGTCGACCACAGTCTCCGCCAGCGCACCGCGCATGCACAGCAGCCACGCATCGCGCTCAGCGCTGCCGATCGGAAAACCGATGTGGCGCTGGCGGAGCCGAGGATGACCCTTCTCCGGCGAATATAGCTTGGGACCGCCGGTCCATTCGGTGAGATAGCGCTTCAATACCTGCTTGGTCGATGTGAGGTCGTCCGCATGCATGGCGCGAATGCCGATCGCGTCGGGAGCCTCGTCCATCCGGCGATAAAAGCTCTCCACAAGGCGGTCGATCACCACAGGCCCGCCGATCCGCTCGAACATCGAAACAGTGACCACGGTATCGCTCATGCCGATCCCTTCCGCTATGCGCCTACTCGTCCATGCTCGGCGACAGGATAACTTCCGCCGGCGCCCCGGGGCCTTGATCGGCGACAAATTCCAACCCCGACACGCGCGAAAGTCCGTCGCCGCTTTCCATCAGCACCACAGCGTCCTCCGGCAGTTCCTTCAGTCGATCGAGCAGCTGCGCAACGGTCACACTCGCTTCCCCCGCTAATCCGGATGGATCATGATCTCCATGGTCTCGTCATGGTCGTCGAAGGCGCTGAACGGGCGGTCGTCCTCGACCAGCCGCTCGCCGCATAGGCAAACTTCGCCGTCGACCACGGCCAGCGCGATCGGCTCCAGATTCTTGCCGCTGCAGGGCCCGGCGATGCAGAGCCCGCTGTCGATCTCGAACGTGGCGCCGTGACGGCCGCATTTCAGGAACGCGCGATCCTGCGTGAAGAAGTCGCCACTGCCGATATTGAGCCAGACCCCGTCATGCGGGCAGGCGTTGACATAGCCGACATAGGCGTTGTCGTGGCTCCGGATCACGACGATCGGGAACGGACGGCTCTCGCCGGATGCATCAAGGCGCGACAGGCTGAATGCCTTCGCGCCGCCGCGCTCGATCTCGTCGCTCGCACAGATGACGAATACGTCGATCTCTTCCGACCCCATGACGCGCTCCTCCGGCTGGTCAGGCCGCGACCGGCGCGGCCGCCTGCTTCAGCGCCGTCAGTTCCTCGCGCGTCAACCGGAACACGCCCCGCCCGCCCGCGAGCGTCTGGTAGACGTCGCCGGCCTTGTCGCTGAGAAAGTTGAACCAGGCCTGCGGCGTGAGGCCGTCGGGCCGCTCGCTGATCTCGACCACGGTGCCGTTCGGCGCAAACCGCGCGTGAAGAATGACGTTCTGTTTATCCATCGGTCCGCTCCCGCGTTCAAAAACCCGACGAGAAGCCGAGCAGCTCGATCTTGACGTCCTCGGTGCCGAGCACGGTGGCCTGGCAGGCGAGCCGCGACTTCGAGCCGACGCCGACGATCGAATCGAGCTTCTCGTTCTCGAGCTTTGCGATCTTCGACAGGCCCTTGCGCCCCTCCTGCACGAAGATGTGGCACGAGCCGCATTTGGCCTGGCCCTCACATTTGTGAGGTATCGCGATCTCGGCGCCGAGCAGCGCGGCGAGCAGCGTTGTGCCTTCGGCAACCTCGATGATCTTGCCTTCGGGCATCACGGTCAGTGTGGTCATGATCTTCATCCTCCTTGTTGTGCGTGTCGGTGGTTCAGTAGATTGCCGCGCCGGCGCCCACGTTGATCGAGGCGTCTTTCATGGTCTCGACGATGAATTCGATCTGGCTGTCCGTGAGATGGGTATGAAACGGGAGCGCGATGGCGCGATCGGCGATCTTCTCGGTCACCAGCAGATCGCCGCGCCGGTAGCCGAGATCGAAATAGTGCCGTTGCAGGTGCAGCGGATGGCTGTAGGCGGCGGCCTCGACCTGCTCGACCCGGAGATCCTCGGCGATGGCATCCCGGCTCGAGCGGGTGAAGCGGGTGCCGAGATGCACGAGATAGAGGAACCAGTTCACCTCGGTCACATCGGGCGCGACATAAGGCGGCTTGATGCCCTCGAAGGACTGCACATGCGTTGCATAGAGCTGCTCGACCAGCCGGCGGCGCTCGATGATCTCGTCGATGCGCTCGAGCTGGGCCAGCCCGAGCGCAGCCGCGAGATCGCTGAGTCCGGCCTGATAGGGCGCGGCCGAACCGACCACAACCGAAGAGCGCTCGCTCAGCCGGTGCGAACGGTGACGCCGCAGCGTCACGGCAAGGTCGATGTCGTCGGTCACGACCATGCCGCCCTCGCCGCAGGTCAGCAGCGACGGCTGCGCGAAATCGAACACGGCGACGTCGCCGAAGCTGCCGACCAGCCTGTCCTTGTAGCGCGAACCGATCGCCTCGGTGGAATCCTCCAGCAGGACGAGACCATTCCGGGTCGCGATGTCGCGGAGCTCCGACCAGGGCGCCGGGTGGCCATTGGTATTGGCCGCGAGAATGGCCCGCGTGCCCGGCGTGATGCGCTCCTCCACTTTCGCCGGCGCCAAATTGCCGGACCAATAGTCGATATCGGCAAACACCGGCCGTGCGCCGGCAAGGCTGATCGCATGTGCGGCTTCCCGGAACGAGTAGGCCGAGGCGATGACCTCGTCGCCGGCGCCGATGCCGTAGGCCTTCAGGGCGAGCAGCAGGCCGATCGTGCCGCTCGGTACCGCGACCGCATAGGCGCGGCCGACATAGGCGGCGAAGGCCTCCTCGAACGCTCCGGAAAGCGGACCATTGGAGAGCCGCGGCGAACGCAGCACGGCATCCACCGCCCCGATCTCGGCCAGGGTGACGTCGGGGTCGGACAGCGGAATGAAGTCATGTCCGGCGTCGACCGGTGCCTCGGCGGCCTCCGCCACGTCGTCATAGACGAGAGCCGGTTCGGTCATGGCTTGACCGCCCGCTTTGCCAGCACGATCCCGGTCGCGCGCGCCGGATCGTCGGTGATCTGGGCGCAGTGATCGGCGCTGTCGAGCAGATGCAGGTCGAACGCCCCGAGGCTGCGGTACGGCGTCTCCGTCACGTCGGAGGCGTCGCAGCGGATCCAGGCGAGGTGAGGAAATCTCTGACGAAGGGTCGAGAACACCTGTGGTGCCACGTCCGGCGCGGCGAGCGTCCGCTCGATCTCGGTCAGTTCGTGCATTGCCAGAGCCATCCCGCTCCCCCTACTGCCAGAATACGCGTTCGGGATCGGCGTTCAGCACATCCGTCACCGAGGTGAGCCGCTGGTGTGTCGAGTGCAGCATCCAGACGCCCCGTTCGTGATCCTTGCGGAGCAGATGCCAGGTTGCGCTCGCGCCATCGTAGTGCAGCAACGCGATTTCGATCACGCCGCCTTCGGCATCGATGTTCCGCGAGCAGCAGGGGCTCTGGATCAAATAGCCGCCAGCGACACCCTCGACGTTCGGCGAAACATAGCGATAGCGCTGCCGCGCTCTCAACGCGCGCTCGATTCGCCTGCAATCGAGCTCGTTCGGATGTACCGGCATGGCGGCATCGATTCGTCTGAGGACCGCGGCATTCATCGTGGCATCTCTACAGCGGACTGATTTCTTCTTCGAGGCAGCCGACCACCAGGCGCTCGCCGAACTCGACGAGATAGATCGGGAGATTGGCGTCGGTATGCCGGCCAACCTGCACGATCTCCCCGGTGTGGCCGACGCCGACGAGCAGGCCCTCGGCCGGCGCGTCGGGAAACGAGCCGTCGTTGTGCAGGTCCACCGCAGCCTTCACGCGCTGGCCCCATTGGTACTTCGGCAGTTTGGGCTCGATCATCATGATGCAGCCTCCGGCAGCGGAATGTCCTCGACCGCGTCGCGTGGGGTGACGGGGTCGAGCTCCTTGCGCTTCATCCCGACGCGGTTGCCGCTTTCGAGGAATTCGACGCCATAGATGTAGAATTGCTGCAGGAAGGTGCCGATCGAGACCACGTAGCCAATCTCGCCCTTCTTGGCGAGGATATCGCCGATCTCCTTGCCGGCATAGGTGCCGTCATTGCGGATAGTGCGCTTGGCCCGCACCTTCTCGCCGAAGCTGAAGAAGGGCGGTGCCGTCAGTTCGACGACGTCGCTGTCGCGGACGATGTTGCTCATGCTTATGTCCCCGTTCCTCGTTCGAGCCGCACGGCGATGCGCGATCGCGCGACCTCGCGCACCAGGCTGTCCTGATCCTCGACGAGCGCCGTTAGCTCGCCGGTCGGGGCGCGGCTCGCGACCTCGTAGCGGATGCGCCAGTCCGGATCACGGCGCATGAGCGCCAGACGCTCGGGCGACAGGCGCTGCGCGACCTCGAGCCGCACAGCCGCGTCGCGGTCATTGATCATGCCGAGCAGCCATTCGTCCGGAACACGCCGGGCGACGACGCGGCGGACCTCCGCCTCCTCGTCATTGATCATCCGGCTTAGCAGAAGCGGCGACAGCCTGCGCGCGACGACCAGGCGCACGTAATAGTCCTGGTCGCCAGCCATCGGCAGCAACTCGTCGCCCTCGATCAGCGTCGCAACCCTCATCCTCACCTCGCGATGCGGATCCTTGCGCAATTGCAGGGCGTAGCGCTTGGGCAGGCGACGAACCACGTTCCAGCGCACGGTCTCGTCGGCGTCGTCGAGCAGCGGCGGCAGCAGGAACAGATTGGCGGATCTTGCCGCGATCGCGCGGACCTCGAAATGCGGATGGCCGAGATAGCCGTCGGCCAGACCGGGATTCCAGTTGAAGAACCGGTCGATCCGGCGGGCATAGCGATCGTTGACGCAGGCGTGCCGAATCCGGCAGCCGCCGGTACCGTTCAGCGCCAGATGCGCGCATCCGGCGCAATCGACCTGGTTGCCCTGCCAGTCAAGGGCTTCATCGATGTCGTCACTCATCATCCTGCCCCATCCGGTCGAGCACGCCCAGGAGGACCTTGGCACCGATCTTGTCGGTGGGATCGAGATCGAGCAGCTTCTGCACCGCGATCCGCCCCTCTTCCGTCTGCCCCAGGCGCATCTGCAAGTAAGCGTAGCCCTTCAGTGAGAACAGGAAGAAGCGCGCGAGGATGTCTTCATAGCCGCCAAACTCGGCGTCGTCCGCCCGAACGCAGCGCCAATCGGCCGGAAGGCCGTTCTCCTGCGCCGCCTTGAGCAGACAACGCCGGGCAACATCGAGCGCCTCGGCGAGACGTCCCTTGTAGAAATAGAATCGATAGAGGCCGATCAGCACCGCGGCGTGGCCGGGCGCGAGTGCCTCGGCTTCACGCAAATGATGCTCCGCGATGTCGTCCAGGTGATAGGACAGACCGGCCTCCCACAAATGACGCTCGGCCTCGCTCGGCAGGCCGCGGCCGAGCAAGGCGCTGGTGACGAGCGCCTCGTTGATCTCGACTTGCGGGCTGACGAAATTGTCGGGCATCATTTGCGTCTGCTCAATGGTGGCTGCACGAAACCTGCTTCGGATCGTGGAACACGAGCCCGGTCTGGGTCGGCGTATCCGCGAAGTCGATGGTCACGCCGTCAAGCAGCAGCCGGCTTTCAGCCGGCAGGAACAGCTTAACGCCGTCGCGCTCGACCACGGCATCGCCGGCCCTGGGCTCGGCGAGCACGTGTATGTCGGCGGCAAGGCCCGAGCAGCCGCCGGGACTGACGGCAAGACGGAAGCCGCTGCCCGAGCCGCCGTCAACGCGGAGCATCATGCGCATGAATTTCTGCGCCGCCGGTGTGATCGTGAAATTCATCTCTTTCCTCCCTCAGACCGGTGCCTGGTAGCGCGGCAATGACGTGTCGATGACGCAAGTATTGTCGACCGGACACACCGCCACGCATTGGGGCTCGTCGAAATGGCCGATGCATTCGGTGCATTTCTTGGGATCGATCACGAACGTCCCGCCCTTCTCACGGATGGCGACGTTCGGGCATTCCGGCTCGCAGGCCGAGCAGCTGGTGCACTGCGAGGCGATGATCTTGAACGGCATCGAACTCTCTCCTCAAGCCGCCGAGATCAGCGCGCCCTGGCGGATGGCGGCATCGCCGCGCTCCACGTGCGCGATCTCGCCGCCGTTGACCTTGTCGAGATAAGCCTTGAACCAGGAGATCGCCGACTTCTCGATGAACTCATGGGCGTATTGATCGACCGGCTCGATACCCGCCTTGATCAGGTCGCCCTTCGGGCAGCCGCCGATCTTGGCGACGAACACCGCGTGGCAATCGTTGATGGCACGGATGATCGTCTCGAGACTGTCTTCTTCTCCGTAGCCACCCTGGCAGTAGAGGTCGACGCGGCGATGACCGACGAATTTCGCGCCTGCCGTGGAGAGCTCGTAGACTTGGAATTCCTTGGCGTGACCGAAATGCTCGTTGATCAGGCCGGAACCCTTGGTCGCGACCGCCACCAGCACCTTGATGTCGCTTGAAGCACCAGCGAGCTCGGCAAGCTCCTCCTGCTTGGCCGTGACCTTGGCGACACGCTCCTCCTCGACCTTGGCCTGATAGGCCTTACGGGTGTCGGCGTCGTACTTGACCTCCATCGCCATGATCTTCTCGGTGGTGAACTCGGCGCTGCGGTCTTCGCCAAGCAGACCGACGGCGTCGGCGCGGCACTGGCGGCAATGCCGCATCATGTTCATCTCGCCTTCGCAGGAGTCCTGAAGCGCCTTCAGCTCCTGTGCGCTGGGGCCACGTTGCCCGTTCAGGCCGAACACGGTGCCGTGCTCGGGCGCGGAAATCAGCGGCATGATGTTGTGCAGGAAGGCGCCCCGCGACTTCACCGCCTTGTTGACCTCGACCAGGTGCTGGTCGTTGATCCCCGGGATCATCACCGAGTTGATCTTGCAGAGGATGCCGCGCTCGGTGAGCATCTCCAGCCCCTGGAGCTGCCGGTCGGTCAGGATCTTGGCGGCCTCGTAGCCGGTGTAGCGCTTGTGCTTGTAGAAGATCCAGGGATAGATCTTCGCGCCGATCTCCGGATCGACCATGTTGATGGTGATGGTGACGTGGTCGACATTGTACTTCGCGATGGTGTCGACGTGATCGGGCAGCATGAGGCCGTTGGTCGACAGGCACAGCTTGATGTCGGGCGCCGTATTGTAGATCAGCTCGAAGGTCTTGAAGGTCTTGTCCGGATTGGCCAGCGGATCGCCGGGACCGGCGATGCCGAGCACGGTCATCTGCGGAATGGTGGAGGCGACCGCGAGCACCTTCTTGGCGGCCTGCTCGGGCGTCAGCTTCTCGCTGACCACGCCGGGGCGCGATTCATTGGCGCAGTCGTATTTGCGATTGCAGTAGTTGCACTGAATGTTGCAGGCCGGCGCGACCGCGACATGCATGCGGGCGTAGTGGTGGTGCGCCTCCTCGCTGTAGCACGGATGGTTCTTCACCTTCTCCCAGATCTCGGTCGGGAGGTCGCCCTGCCCCGCCGACGATCCGCAGCTCGCCTTGCCGCTGCCGCCGGTGGTACCGCAGCCCTTGTGCTCGGCGATGGCCTGCATGATTTCGCCGACATCGGCGACATTGCTGCTGCTCGCGTCGTGTTGCGCTGAAACGTCCATGTGCTCAATTCTCCTTGCAAGCCGAACAGATTTTGCGGGGCTCGGATTTCGAGAAGCGTCCTAAGAGTCGTTCTAGAAAGGTATTAGCAACCCACATGCCATCGTCGCGTCCGCGACTTTCTTCGTTCGCTTCAATGAGTTAGCGGACTCACGGAACAGTGTCGGATTGCCAACGCGTGTTGGAAAGGTGACAGACCCGACATCGTCGACAGGATGCATCGATGCACGCGCGATCTCCGCGCGAAGATCGTTCGCGCGGAGATCGTCAGATCGACAAGTCGAGAGGATCAACCCGCCAGCACGATCTCGACTGCGCGCGCGAGCGGGATCGCAAGCGGAGTCAGGCACTGGCTGACCAGGAAGCGCAGTTCGTTCTTCGACAGCGCGTCGGGCTCGACGACGGCGTAGTGGGTGTCGCTCGAACGCTTCGAGACCTGTCGCGCATAGGTGCGCAGCAGTTGGTCGTTGAAGCGGCAGCCGAGAAACAGAAAGCTCCGGCCGGTGCGCCGCACCTTCACCTCTTCCGGGATCGGCGTCTGGATGTCGATCTCGGTCAAGACTTCGACATAGTCGGCGTCGGAGATCAGAAAATTCTTCGCCGGCGCGACGCTGCCATGGGGCTTGTAGAGGATCGTGGTCCAGCCCTTGGCTTGCGCGCGATCGACCTCCTGGCCGCTGGCATCGTAGAACCGGTACCAGCGGTCCTCGCCGATTCCGGCGCGAGTGATGCCCTGGATCTCGCCCCAGTCGCCGCGCCCGGCGAGCGCGCTCCGCATCGCGCCGTCATACCAGCTGTCGACGATCAGCGGCAGCGCCAGGGCGCCGAGGTGGCGATGCAGCGCCGTCGGCGCGACCGGGTTGGCAAAGGCGTCCGCCATCAATGCGGTCACGGTGGCGCGGTGCCTGGTGCTCTCGATGTGCTGCGCGGAGGCCCAGGCATTGCCGCGGGCGCGGCGCGGCAATGCCACCTTGGTGCCGAAGAAAGCCGCCAGCGCTTCCGGATTCATCGGCGCCGTTGGGGCGGCGAGCTCGGCTACGCCGGGTCCGAGATAGGGAATGACAGTGCCGCCGCGCAGCCGCGCGACGACGTCGCGAAGGACGGCCTCCGCGTCGGCGGGGGTGGCGAAGTCGATCTGCGGGACCGGCGCGTTCATCACTCGTCTCCCTCGCCGCCGCGCTTCTTGGCGTTGATGGTGATCGGCAGATTGGTATCGGCGGCCATCTGCGGCAGGTCGAGCACCCAACCATTGGCGATCTTGATCCAGCCGCCCCACAGGGTCTCGTGCTCAGATTCCACGATCGGCTCCTCGAGATCCTTTTTCGGCACGTAGATCGACAGGCCGGTCTCCGGGGAACGGCGAATCATGACTTTCATAGACTCATCTCCGCTGGACGAGAGGTGTCGCTCGCGCGCTCTTGCCACGAAGGAGACAATGCTCTCAGTTTGGACAGGATCTCCGGCAGCACCTGCAGGACTCGGTCGACTTCGTCGGCCGTGGTCTCGCGGGACAGGGAGAAACGGATCGCGCCGCGCAGCGCCTGCGGCGGCACATGCATCGCGCGCAGCACGTGCGAGGGCTCCATCGAGCCAGAAGCGCAGGCCGACCCCAGCGAGGCGGCAATGCCGGCGCGGTTCAGATGATGAATGATCGCCTCGCCTTCGAGATGCTCGAATGCGATGTTGGACGTATTCGGCAGCCGGCTCTTGACGTCGCCCAGCACCATGCAGTGGCCGAGCTGCAGAATGCCCTGCTCCATCCGGTTTCGCAGCACGGAGACCGCGGCCCGCTCCTGCTCGAGCTGGCTCGTGGCGAGCTCGGCCGCCTTGCCGAAGCCCACGATGCCGGGAACATTCTCGGTGCCGGCGCGACGGCGGCGCTCCTGCGGACCACCGAGGATCAACGGCTTGAATTTCGTTCCCTTGCGCACATAGAGCGCGCCGATCCCCTTCGGACCGTGCAGCTTATGGCCGGAGAGCGAGAGCATGTCGATCTCCGCGGCGCTCAAATCGATCGGAACCCGTCCGGCCGCCTGCACGGCGTCGGTGTGAAACAGCGCGCCGGCTGAACGGGCCATCTTGGCCAGGAACTCGACCGGGAAGATCGTGCCGGTTTCGTTGTTGGCCCACATCACGGAGGCGATCGCAGTGCGCGGACCGAGCGCGCGCCTGTAGGCCTCGATGTCGAGGCGGCCGCGCCTGTCGACGGGAATGAGATGGCTCCTGATGCCGCGGCAGGCGAGATCCTCGATCAGTGACAGCACCGCCGGATGCTCCACCGCGGTGGTGACGATCTCGTCGCGCCCGTCCTGCACGGCGAGCGCCGACTGGATCGCGGCGTTGTCGGATTCCGTACCGCCCGAGGTGAAGACGATCTCGTGATCGAACGCGGCGCCGATCAGGCCCTGGACGCTGCGCCGCGCCGCTCGCACCGCCTGGGCAACGTCGCTTCCAAACGCATGGGCTGAGGACGCATTGCCGAACTGCTCGGCGAAGAACGGCAGCATCGCCGCAACGACGGAAGGATCCGTGCGGGTCGTTGCGTTGTTGTCGAGGTAGATCGGCCGCACGGAATCCCTCTCTCGCTGTCGCGCCTGCTCAGTGACGGGGCTTGGCCGCTCCGGCAACGGGAATCAGGCGAACGAACTCGCCGAGTCGTTCGATCAGGCGCGCCTGGATGCCCTCCAGCGTCGCGCTGGCGAGCTTGCAGAACACGCAGGCGCCGGTGAGCCTGACCATGATCTTGTTGCCGTCGATCTCGAGCAGCTCGCAATCGCCACCGTCGCGCTTGAGATTGGGTCGAACCTCATCGAGCACCGCGCGGACGATCTGCTCGCGGCCCGAGGGTTCGGCGGCCGGCGACTGTTTCAGGTGTTCGGATTCGACGAGCATTTCAAATTCTCTCTGTAACGGATCGGATCGACGGACGCAGCTCAGCTGAACGACTTGCCACAGGAGCAGCTCGACTTCGCATTGGGATTGTCGAAGGTGAAGCCAGACCCCTCCAGTGCGACGACGAAGTCGATCGTGGTGCCGTTGAGATGCTCGTGACTCGCATTGTCGACGAACACCTTCACGCCGCCGCGCTCGATCACGGTGTCGTCTGGCTTGGCCTCTTCGGCGAGGCCCATCATGTATTTGAAACCGGCGCAGCCGCCGGTCTCGACCATGATGCGCAAGCCGCTCGCCGGCTGCACCCCGGAGGAAATTGCCGTCTTCACTGCATTCACCGCGCTGTCCGTCAGGTTGATCATCGCTCGCCCTCGCTGTCTGGGTCTGTTGCAATGAGGATCGCAAGTCCCGTGCCAGAGCGCATATGTCTGAAACCGCTACGTTTTCGCCCGGCGTACACCTGTTGCCTTTGCGACGCTTGTCGGGTTTGCGACAGGCGGTCGTGGCGAGCCGGGACAAGCGGAACGGCAACGTGATACCAGACAGCACGCCGCGACCACACCGAGCGGCGCGGATTCCCGCCGCATTCACACTCTCGGCGCATGCACGTGCGGTCGGCAAACTCCTTGCATAAGGACCATCGAAACCTTCGCGCCGGCCGACAGCCGCGCGGCAGATGAGACGAGGAGAGATTTCATGACGTCGATCGACAACACCGCCCTTGGCCGCCTGGACAAGGAGGGCCGGCTCCTGAACGCGGTGCTGAAAGGCGATACTACCAAGCCAGGACGCTTCGGCTTTCGCGGCGACATCGCGCTGAAATTCCAGGCCCAGGTCGCCGACGAGAAGCGTCCGCCGGACTATTCGCTCGAACAGGTGCTTACCGTGACGCAGGAGGGCGAGCAGACCATTCCGGTGCTCGCCGGTTACTTGCATTCCTTTGCCTATCTGGCCGACGTCGCCAAGGTGCTCGACGGCGCGCTCAGCCCGAAGGGCAGCTATTTCATATTCTGCAACAACGTCGATTTCCTGGCGAAATACCGCACCAAGATCGGCGACATCGAGTTCCGTGTGCTGCCGTGCGATGAATCGACGGTCTGGAAGGAGATGATGGACCTCGCCGGCGTCGACAAGAACGACATCAAGAAGCTCGATACCGCCGGCAAGCTCGACTATCTGCTCGATGCCGCCAAGGATCTCGACGCATCCTACACCGAGATTTCCTATGAGGAGGGACTTGCCAGGATGGAGCCGGTGAAAAATCGCAACGAGAATCGCCCGGTTTGACGCAGCCCGCGTCAGGCCTCCTCGCGGGCCGCTTCGTCATCCTCCTCCACCAGCCTCACACCGGTGACGCAGATGTCGCCGTCAAGCACGGCAAGCGCAATCGGCGTCAGGCTTTCGCCCTTGCATGGCCCGTCCACGCAATGGCCGGTGCCGAGCTCGAAGGTGGCGCCGTGCTTGCCGCACTGGAGCCTGGTGCCATTGCCATCCAGGAACTGGTTGCGCTCCCAGTCGAGATTCACGCCGCCATGTGGGCATCGGTTGAGATAGCCGAACACCTGCTTGCCCCAGCGCACGATCACGATCGGCCAGGGCCGCGGCGCGCCGTCGTCACCGACGATCATGAGATGAAAGCCGATCGCCCGCTGGCTCGGAATGTCGTTGAGGGCGCAGATCGCGTAGGCGGTATTGTGGTCCATGCTGTCCTCGAATGCGGTCGACGGCTTGCCGAGGCTTTGCAAGAATCGCGCTAGACGCACGACAGACAGCCAGCCCGCTGACATGTCCGGAATCCGACACTCGGAGGCTTTCCCCGTGGCGCGGGTGTATTGTTCACGCGGCCTTTGAGGGCAGGTCGCAGGGTATTTCAGCCGCATTCGACGATCCGGCGCACAGCTCCGCGTGGCACGGAAATTGATGTTGTTCATTCAGGCCCGTTGGCATGGAGAATGACATGAACGTTGCATCGGAATTTGCCGCCTGCTCGGAAGACGAGATCAAGGCTCTGCTCGATGGCGGCACGCTGACCGTCTACTCGGTCGCGCGCCCGATCACTGCCGATCGCCCGGTCGATCGCAGCGGCGTGCTCGCCGCGTTCAGATTCGCGAGCCCGGCTTTCAGCGGCGACGGCAGCGTAGGCCTCGCGGCCAATCCCGTGCCGGCGAGCAGCGTCGGCACGCCGGGCTTTGCCCGCGCCTCCAAGGCCGACGGCACCGTGGTCGCAGACTTTTCCGCGGGCCCCGGGCCGCGCGAGATCAAGTTCGCGGAGGTCTCCTGCTCGCAGGGCGCGCCGGTGAAGATCACCGCATTCAAGTTCATCGCCGAAGGCGGCTGGCCGGAGCGGCCGGACTATTACGATGCGCATCCCCGACCCGGCTTCGCCATGCCGATGGTGCCGTGATGCCCGTCTTGGCCGATGAGCGCCTCCTGTCCGACGGCGACAGGTTCGAGTTACGGATTGGCGCCGATCGATCGACCTTCGTGCTGCGGTCAAAGTCCGACTTCTTCACCGCCCGCCTCGAGGGCGAGCACGCTTCACGCTTCGAGGCCGACTATCGCGCCGTGCGGCAGCGACATCCTGCCTTGAAGCCCGACCAGGCGCTGGCTCAACTCTGGGACAATGACGGTTACATGTGGTACGCGGCGCAGGAGGCCGATTGACGATGGCTATACTGGTCAAGACCACGCAGGACGGTCGCAGGCTCGAGGTCGTCGGGCTCGCCATCACGCTGGGCGGCAGGCTCGAAGCCAACGAGCTGATCGAGGTGAAGGATCATCCCTATCGCCGCGCGATCCGCACCGCCGCACCGGAAGCGACCCACATGGCGGGCCGCGTGCCCCTGACGCCGGCGGAAGCCGAGATCGTGCTCACCGCGTTCAAACAAGCGGAAGCCGACATGCTCGCCAATCCCGTCGCCATCCACGAACGCTTCCGCATCGCTGCGATGATGAAGGCGCGGGAACAGGGGATCGAGTAAGGCGGATCGCTGCGTCCCCGGCGCGTCAATTCAACGCGTGCCGGCGCCAGCGATAGTTGCCGGCCTCGCCGACTTCGAACATGGTACCAATCCCGGGATGGCGGACGGGCTCGCCGGAATCGTCAGGTTCCAGGTCGTGCTCGGCAATGCTGGCGACATAGGGGATCTCGTCGTCATCGGCGAACAGCCGGTAGACCAGACCCGCCGACGTCCCGTCGGCCGGCGGTTCGCCATCCGTGCCGGCGAAGGACGTGTCGACGTCGAAGATGACGCCGCGCATCGCATAGAGCCGGTGACGGATCACCTGGCCGATATTGTATCTGGCGAACCTCGTCTTGCTCATCGCGGGTCCGCCACGGCAATCAGGCGATCGCGGGGGCGTGGGTCTGGCAGTTGGTCGGGCAGACCCGCGCGCAGGCGCCACAGCCGATGCAGGCGCCGTCGTCGTTCATCACCATGACCTTCTTCTCGACCTCGTCATCGTCGTCATCGAGATCGATCATCTCGCCGTCCTCGTTGAGGCCCTTGAGCGTCATGACCTCGCGGCCGCAGACCTTGTAGCAGCGGCCACAGCCGATGCACTTTTGGGCATCGATCGACACCAGATAGTCCGGCTTCCAGTCGCGGCCGTCGCGGGTTGCGTAGGACATGGTCGAGATCCGGTTATGCCTTTTCCAGCAACTTGAGATCCTCACGCTTGCGCTCGAGCTCGGCGAAGGCATCGTGGGCCTTCTGGGCCACGTTCAGGATCGAGGTCCAGTTGATCGGAAGCTCCTCCGAGAGATCGTGGAGGTCCATCTTGGCCTGCGTGGCCTTGGCCGATAGCTTCTTGATCTCGGCCTTCAACGTTTCAAGATCGCTCATGCTCGAACCTCAGTAGTTTGCAACATCGGGAAACTTGCGGATCATCTCGACCCCGCCCGCGACATATTTGTCGCCTTCGGCTGCGAGCTTGCCCAGATTGTCGAACCCGAAGCGGTGCACGTCGCGGAGCTGCTTGTTGACGACGATGAGGCGCCCGCCGATCAGGACCATGCGGCCGAAGCCTTCATGATGCATCTTCAACATCGGCGAGATCATCACGCCGGTCTCCTTCTCGATCAGCAGCGCGACCGCGTTGAAGAACAGCTCCATCCGCCAGATCGTGTCCGGATCGGGATCGCCAACGATCGGCAGCGCGCGGCGTTTCTCCTTGTCGAGGATGTAGGGCTCCAGCAGGTCGAGATCTTTCTTGCTCTCCCAGGCGCCATGGGTGTCCTGGGCCCGCCAGACCTTGATGAGCTCTTTGACGAACGGCGCCTCGGTCGCGTTGTCCGATTGGATCAGTTCAGCCGCGTCAGTCATGCCGGTTTCCTTCAATCTTCGAAATCAAAGCTGCGTTCCTGTCCCTTGGCCAGCACCTTGCGCAGCCACGGCGGTGGCGAGCCCTTCAGCACGTCCTCGAGCTTGACGCAGAGGTCGTCGATCGCCTCGGGCTGCGCCACCTTCATCGGATGGATGTTGTTGGCGACGACCCGCGCGGCGCCGGAGCCACCGATCGCCGCGACGTAGAGGATGGTGCAATCCTTGATCGCCTCGATCTTCGGCGCGAGCTTGTCCTCGTTGCCGTCCTCCTTGAGGTCACCGTCGAACTGGATCGCCTCGACGAAGCGATGGCCGTCCGGATTGACGTCGTAGATGGCGATGTTCTTGGCCCAGCCGAAATGCGCATCGACGCGCTTCAGGTCCTGGGTGGCGAAGGCAACTTTCATCGATCTGATCCCTCTTCTTTCAGTGCAGCTGTGGCGGGACGACCTGAAGGCCGCTGTCGGTGGTCCGCCAGGTGTCAGGAGTCGGCTGATGGTTGGCCTCGCGGTCGGCGATGACGAGATTGGCGAGATCGAAGATCAGATCGCGCGTGCCGCGGTAGCCGACCGACATCTGATGCCCGGCGCCGAGCCGGTCGAACATCGGGAAGCCCGCCCGATAGAACGGGATCTTCAGGCGCGAGGCCGCCTGGCGGCCGTGCGAATGGGTGATGAGGAGATCGCAATCACGCGCCTTGGCGCGCTCCTCGAGGTCTTCGAGATCGCCGATCAGGACCTCTTGCGTCTTGACGCGTTCCAGCACGGGCGAGGCCGTGGTGGTGACCACGGCCTCGACCTCGGCGCCCATCTCATGCAGCATACTGGAGAGATCGAACAGCAGGTCCGGCTCGGCGCCGATCGCCAGCTTGCGGCCGCCGATGTGAAAATGCGCATCCAGCATCGCATCGGCGAGCTGGCCGCGCTGCCGGCGATACTTCGCCGGGACCGGCCGCCCGCTGATCTCGCTAAGGAAGGCCATGAACTCGTCATTCGGGATCAGCCCGCAGAGCCGCTCGAACAGCCGGAACGGCACACCGGTCCTGGCCTGCATCGCTTCCGCCGCACGCTTCATCTGCGCGCCGATCGCGATCGTCCAGGCGGCCTGCCCCATGGTGGCGATCTCGTCGACCCCGATGCCGCCGATCGTGGTCGGCGTGAACTCGTCGGGGATGTGGCCGTCGAGCGAGCCGGCAAGGTCCGGCAGGAAGGACGGCTTGAGCCCGAAGTCCTCCAGGATCGTGCGCAGTTCGTCGAGATCGCCGGGCGTGAGATGGCAGCCTGTCAGGATGTTGACGCGCGCGGGATCGCGCACGGCTCCGGCGTCGACCGGGTCCACGAGCACCTCGACCATGCGCGCGACCGTCTTCTCCCAGCCGTCCTGGAACGCGTCCTTGAAATCGGGCGTCGAGACGTAGACCAGCGGGAGCTTTTCAAGTTGCGGATGTCTCTGCCGGATCAGGCGGATGAAGCCCTCGACGTCATCGCCCTTGGTCTCGGTGACACCGGTCGAATTGATGCCGATGATCTCCGGCTTGGTGCGATTGTGGATGTTGAGGATCGCCTGCTCGACATTCTCATAGCCGCCGAGCACGGTCGCGACCTCGCTCATCGCGGTGGTCTGCATCGGCACCGCTTCCTTGAAGTGCCGCACGAACAGCGTCAGGCCGAACGAGGTGCAGCCCTGCGAACCGTGCAGCAGCGGCATCGCGCCGCGTAGCCCCATGAACGCGAACGAGCCGCCGATCGGCTGGCTCATCTTGAGCGGATTGACCGAGCAGGCCTTCTTCGAGGTGGTGACGATCGCCATCCGACCTACTCCGCCGCCTGAAGCAGCGGCGCCAGCCGGGCCGCCAGGATGTCCTCGAGCCGGCCCTTGCAGGCTCCGCAGCCGCCGGAGGCGTTGGTGTGTTCCTTCACCCCATCGACGGTGGTGAGGCCATGCGCGGTGATGGCGTCCTCGATGCTGCCGAGGTCGACGGTCTTGCAGAAGCAGATCTTCTTGGCCCGCCGCGTGGTTTCGGCCAGAGACGGATCGGCGGCGATTTCGGCGGCCTGCGCGTCCATCTGCGCCATGGCCTTGGCCTGCCAGGTCTCGCCGCCATCGTCCCACGGCGCCGGCTTGCGGAGCTGCGCCCACATCGGGTTGTAGAGTGCCTTCTCGATCTCCTCCATCAGCTTGACCATGCCGATGTAACCCATATAGCCGTGGCAGCGCTCCTGGTTGATGTCGAGCCAGGGCATCGCGGCCTTCAGCGCGACGAACTGCGACTTGCCGCCCGACAGCATGATATCGGCGCGCGCGTCTTTCAGCATCTTGTACATTTCGCGCGGCGTCATGTCCTCGATCATATGGGCGTCCTGGCCCATCAGCTCCTTGATCCGCTCCTTATCCTCCTTGGTGGACTTCTTCACGGACGTGCCGACGATCTCGAGCCCCGCCTCCTGCAGCGCGGCGACCACGGACCACGATTTCACCCCACCGGTGATCAGCAGCACCTTCTTGTCCTTGAAGCGCGGCTTGAAGCGCTCGATCGCCGCCCAGGCCTTGGCTTCCTCCCGCGCAATAACCGCCTCGGTGCGATCCCTCAACTCGGCCGGCGCACCGCGCTCGATCAGCAATCGCGCGATCTCGCGCAGGGAATCGCTGGAATCCTGGATGCCGTAGAACGATCCCTCGAAATAGGGGATGCCGTAGCGCTCCTCCATCTTGCGGGCGACGTTGATCATCGCCTTGGAGCACACCATCATCGCGGCCTTCGCGCGATGCGAATAGGCGAGCTCGCGATATTTGCCGTCGCCGGAGATGCAGGAGAGGATGCGGATGCCGAGCTCGTCGAGCAGCGGCTTGATCTGCCAGAACTCGCCGGACAGGTTGTATTCGCCGATGATGTTGATGTCGTAGGGCGTAGTGTAGTCGGGCTCTTCGGTGCCGATCACGTGCTCGAGGAGCGCCTCGCCGGCGAGCTTGTTGCCGAGGTTCTTCGGGCCGACGAAACCCGGGGAATTGACCGGGATGACCGGCTTGCCGAACTTCGTCGCCGCCGCCTTGCAGACCGCGTTGATGTCATCGCCGATCATCGCGGGCACGCAGGTCTGGTAGACGAAGATCGCCGGCGGATCGTACTTCTCGAAGACCTCCTTGATCGCCTTGTAGAGCCGCTTCTCACCGCCGAACACGATGTCGGTCTCGTTCATGTCGGTGGTGAAGCTGCGCCGCCAGAGATCGGAGCCCGACGAGGCGCTGCCGCGATTGTCCCAGGAATTGCCCTCGCAGGCGATCGGGCCGTGGACCAGATGCGCAACATCGGTGAACGGCTGGAGCGCGATCTTGGCGCCGTCGAAAGCACAGCCGCCGGCCGCGCCGCCCGGCTGGAGCTGTTTGGTGCAGCCCTTCTTACGCTCGGCCTCCGTCTTGTTGGCGTTCTTGCCGCAACCCGGCTCGTTGAAGACGTCCTGGATGGTGGCCGACAGCGAGCTCATTCGTCTCTCCCGTTCTTGGACCCGCTGCGCGAGCACGTCGCCCCGCAGTCTCGATCGCTCTGGCTAGACTGGTCGTCTGCCGCCGCCCGCAAATGAGGCGGCGGCAGGTCTCCCTCGCATCAACGGATGATGTCGAAGCTGTAGTCGGTCTTGGCGGGAACGTTGGTGTTCTTGTCGATCTCGTCGAATATCTTGTCGAGAATCTTGACCAGAACGTTCATCCCGCCCTGATAGCCCCACACCGGATAGCGATGGTGATGGTGGCGATCGAACACCGGGAAACCGATGCGGATCAGCGGCGTGCCGGTGTCGCGCTCCAGATACTTGCCGTAGGTGTTGCCGATCAGGAAATCGACTGGCTCGGTGAACAGCAGCGAGCGCATGTGCCAGAGATCCTTGCCGGGATAGGCATGGCAATTCTTGCCGAACGGCGAGCTCGCGAACAGTGCGTCCATCTTCTCCGCCCAGGCCTTGTTGCCGTTGGTGGAGAGCACGTGGGTCGGCTCGGCCCCGAGCTCGAGCAGGAACGCCGCAAGTCCGTAGCAGAGGTCCGGATCGCCGTAGATCGCGAACTTCTTGCCGTGGATATGCGCGCTGGAGTCGGCCATGGCGTCGACGAGACGGCCACGCTCCTGCTCCAGGGCCTTCGCGATCGGCTTGCCGGTGATACGCGACAGCGTCATCAGAAAGTCGTCGGTGGCGCTGACGCCGACGGGATGGTTGAAGGCCGCAACCTCGTGACCGTGCCCCGCGATGAACGGCAGCGTCTTCTCGGTGCAGTATTGCTGCATCGAGATGGTCGCCTTGGCGTGGATCGCGTTCGCGGCGTCCTCCAGCGTGGTGCCGCCGTCATACATGCGGAACTCGCCGTCGGTCGGGGTGTCGAATACGTCGCTGTTGTCGGCGAGGATGGTGTACTCGATCCCCATCAGTTCGAAGATGCGCTTGATCTCGCGGATGTTGCCGACGGTGTAGCCGTCGAAGCCGCCGATGAAGTTGACCTTGCCGTTCTCCTTCCGCTCCAGCTTCGGCGCAGTGCCGGCTTTGCCGTCCCAGAAGTGCTCCAGAATGCCCTTCAGCGCATTGTCATAGCCGGTGACGTGGCTGCCGACGAAGGCGGGCGTGTGGGCGAATGGAACGTCGAATTCGGCCGGGACCGAGCCCTTCTCCTTGGACGTCTTGATGAAGGCGTTGAGGTCGTCGCCGATCACTTCCGCCATGCAGGTGGTGGAGACCGCGATCATCTTCGGCTTGTACATATTGTAGGTGTTGGCGAGCCCGTCGATCATATTGTTCAGACCGCCGAACACGGCCGCGTCTTCCGTCATCGACGAGGAGACGCAGGAGCTCGGCTCCTTGAAATGCCGCGACAGATGGCTGCGGTAGTAGGCGACGCAGCCCTGCGAGCCGTGCACGAAGGGCAGCGTGCCTTCGAAACCGACGGCGACGAACACCGCGCCGAGCGGCTGGCAGGCCTTGGCGGGGTTGACGGTCAGCGCTTCCCGGGCAAAGTTCTTCTCACGATATTCGGGCGTCTTGGCCCATTCCCTGATCCGCTCGACTTCCACCGGATCGTGCGGATTCTCGAACAGGGCTTTCTTGTTGGCCAGCATCTGCTGGTATTCCGGACCTCGGAACAGCTCGAAGTGATCGAGCACGTGTTCGGCATTCTGTGTCATCGTGGCACCCTTGTTGGATTCGTGTTCGATCGCCTGTCCTGGCTCCTCCGCAAGCCGGAGGAGCCAGAGCTTGCTGTTATTCCGCCGCCATCAGGCTCGGCCGCGGGGCATCCTTCCAGGGTGCCTTGGTCTTCTTCCAGATCGGGGAATTAATCGCCATGTCCATGTCGCGGGCGAAGATCGCGAACCCGTCATAGCCGTGATAGGGACCGGAATAGTCCCAGGAGTGCATCTGCCGGAACGGCACGCCCATCTTCTGGAAGACGTACTTCTCCTTGATGCCCGAGCCGACGAGGTCGGGCTGGATCTTCTCGACGAAGCGCTCGAACTCGTAGCCGGTGACGTCGTCATAGATCAGCGTGCCGTCCTTGACGTAGTGCTGGGCGGTGCGCTGGTAGTCGTCGTTGTGGCCGAACTCGTAGCCGGTGCCGACCACCTCCATGCCGAGGTCCTCATAGGCGCCGATCACGTGGCGGGGTCGCAAGCCGCCGACGAACAGCATCACGGTCTTGCCTTCCAGACGCGGGCGATATTTCGCGATCACCGCATCCATCAGCGGTTGGTACTTGGCGATGACGCGCTCGGCGCCTTCCTTGATCTTGTCGTCGAAGAAGCTGGCGATCTTGCGCAGCGATTCCGCGATCTTGGAGGGACCGAAGAAATTGTACTCGCACCAGGGAATACCGAACTTCTCCTCCATGTGGCGGGAGATGTAGTTCATGGAGCGGTAGCAGTGCAGGACGTTGAGCTTCGCCTTGGGCGTCGCTTCGAGCTCGGCGAGGCTGCCATCGCCCGACCATTGCGCGATCACGCGCAGGCCCATCTCCTCGAGCAGGATGCGCGATGACCAGGCGTCGCCGCCGATGTTGTAGTCGCCGATGATCGCGACGTCATAGGGCGTGGATTCGAACGTGGGCTTGGCTTCCGGCGAGACCTTGTCGAAGATCCAGTCCCGCACCGCGTCGTTGGCGATGTGATGGCCCAGCGACTGCGAGACGCCGCGGAAGCCTTCGCAGCGGACCGGAACGATGGTCTTGCCGTCGTACTCCTTGGACTTCACCTTCGACACCGCCTCGATGTCGTCGCCGATCAGGCCGATCGGGCACTCCGACTGAATGGTGATGCCGTGGTTGAGCGGAAACAGCTCCTGGATCTCGTCGATGATCTTGGCGAGCTTCTTGTCGCCGCCGAACACGATGTCCTTCTCCTGGAAGTCGGAGGTGAACTGCATGGTGACGAAGGTGTCGATGCCGGTCGTGCCGATGTAGTAGTTGCGCCGGGCCGCCCAGGAATACTGGCCGCAGCCGACCGGGCCGTGGCTGATGTGGATCATGTCCTTGATCGGACCCCACACCACGCCCTTGGAGCCGGCATAGGCGCAGCCGCGAATGGTCATCACGCCGGGAATGGACTTCAGGTTCGACTTGACTCCGCAATCGGACTTGCCGGCTTCGTGCACGTTGAGGTGCTTGGCGCGGCGCTTTGCGGTCTTCTCCGGATAGACCTTCAAGACCTCGTCGATCAGTTGCTTGTTGCGGGCCTTGATCTCGGCAACGCTCTCGGTGGTTGCTAGGCTCATACGAATATCCCTCGGTTATCCCTGTGTGAACGATCGGACGCCTCAACCGGCGCGCCGCTCTCGCGATCTCTCCGCGAGGTCGCCTTGCACAAGGACTTTTGCAACGAGTGTGCCAGCGTCTCCGCACGTCGAAAACCGAAGCGATTGGAGACAGATAGCTTGGAAGCTTTCGATTGTTGCAAACCCGACATCGCATCATGTCGACATGCGCGTACGCGGATGGCTGTCCGGAACGAAACAATGCGCCGCTGCCGGACGGCATCGAACATGCATTTTCCTGCACGGAGACATCGATCGGGCCGCGGTATGGAGCTTGCTTGATGCATCTCACCAACGCATCGAGGCGAACATGCCGCTTGAAACCGCTTCCCGACCGACACCGATCGAGGACATCACCGAGAACTTCTCACTCCTCGAGGAATGGGACGACCGCTATCGCTATGTCATCGAGCTCGGACGCGAGCTGCCCGCCTTTCCCGAGGCGCAGCGCACGGACGCGAACAAGGTGCAGGGCTGCGTCAGCCAGGTCTGGCTGGCAACCACCGTCGAGCATCGGAACGGACGGCCGCTCCTCACCTTTGCCGGAGACAGCGACGCCCATATTGTCCGCGGCCTGGTCGCGATTCTGATTGCGCTCCTGTCGGGCCGATCCGCGGCGGAGATCACCGGAGAAAATCCCCTCGCCTTGTTCGAGCGGCTCGGCCTCGGCGAGCACCTGACGCCGCAACGCTCGAACGGCTTCCGGTCGATGGTGGTCCGGATGCGGGCGGATGCGGCAGCCGCGTTGGCGGAGGCCGTCTGAAGCCCCGGGAGGGATCGTCAGCCGACGTCGAACGCCGTTCCGATCCGGACCATCTCGCGGCCGCGCATGATGACGAACACCGCTCGGGCCACGAACTCGACCGTGTAGTAAACCTCGCCAAGAAAGCGCCAGCTCTCGCGGACGATGCCGGCGTCGCCGGGATGCACCAGCGGCTCGCCGATATCCTTGTGCGGATACATGCCGTCGTTCCTGATCAGGGCCGCGGCGCGGACCGGCTCGCCGGGTGAAAACTCGCCGGTGAAGCGCCGTTCCATGTTTCGCGCCATCTGGCGCTGATGGGCATCGCAGACAACGCGGGCGACGGGCCGCGACTCGGCGGGCCGTCGCCTGGCGGCGATCTGGTCACTCATGAGAACAGCTCCTGCGCCCTGGTCAGGGCCTCGGCGAGCGCGTCGACCTCGTCCATGGTGTTGTAGAGTGCGAACGACGCACGGCAGGTCGCGGTCACGCCGAAGCGATCGAGCAGCGGCATCGCACAATGGGTGCCAGCCCGCACCGCAACGCCGGAGCGGTCGATGACGGTCGCGAAGTCGTGAGCATGGGCGTTGTTCATCTCGAATGACACGACCGGCCCCTTGTCGGCGGCCGTCCCGATGATCCGCAACGAATTGATCCCGCGCAGCCGCTCCTGGGCATAGGCCAGCAGGCTGTTCTCGTGCTTGCGGATCCGCGCCTTGCCGATGGATTGGACATAGTCGATGGCGGCGCCGAGGCCGATGGCCTGCACGATCGGCGGCGTTCCGGCTTCGAAGCGGTGCGGCGGCTCGCCATAGCTGACGGCGTCGCATGAGACCTCGCGGATCATCTCACCGCCGCCATTGAATGGCGGCATGGTTGCGAGATGCTCAAACTTGCCGTAGAGCGCGCCGATTCCGGTCGGTCCGTAGAGCTTGTGTCCCGTGATGGCGTAGAAGTCGCAGTCGATATCGCGAACGTCGACGTCCATGTGGACGGCGGCCTGGGAGCCATCGACCAGCACGGGAATCCCGCGCGCATGCGCCAGGCGCACGACCTCCTTGACCGGAACGACACTGCCCAGCACGTTCGACATTTGGGTGATCGCGACCAGCCTGGTCCGTGCGTTGAGCAGCTTCTCGAACTCGTCGATCAGGAAATTGCCGTGGTCGTCAACCGGCGCCCATCTGATCACGGCGCCCTGGCGCTCGCGCAGGAAGTGCCAGGGCACGATGTTGGCGTGGTGCTCCATGATCGAGAGCACGATCTCGTCACCCTCGCCGATCCGCTCTCGGCCAAAGGTCTGCGCCACAAGATTGATCGCCTCCGTCGCACCGCGGGTGAAGATGATCTCCTCGCGCCGCTCCGCATTGAGGAACCTGGCGACCTCGTCGCGCGCGCCCTCATAGGCCTCCGTGGCCGCATTGGCGAGGTAATGCAGGCCTCGATGTACATTGGCGTATTCGCTGGTGTAGGCCTCGGTCAGCCGGTCCAGCACCGCTCTCGGCTTCTGGGCCGAGGCGGCGTTGTCCAGATAGACCAGAGGCTTGCCGTGGACCTGCATCGACAGGATCGGAAAGTCCTGACGGACACGATCGACGTCATAGCTTCCGTTGCTCACTGCCGGATGCATGGGATCATTCCCGCCCCTTGAGCCAGTCGAGCATCCTGCCCGACAGCGCCTCGCGCAGATCGTCGCGC
This sequence comes from Bradyrhizobium sp. UNPF46, assembly GCF_006658625.1. Taxonomy (NCBI): domain Bacteria; kingdom Pseudomonadati; phylum Pseudomonadota; class Alphaproteobacteria; order Hyphomicrobiales; family Nitrobacteraceae; genus Bradyrhizobium; species Bradyrhizobium sp. UNPF46. Next base: position 2,626 of record NZ_LFJB01000083.1, on the reverse strand, counting down.
GCGATGGCATCGATCACCTCGCCGACAAAGGCCTGGATCAGCAGCGCTTCGGCCTCTTTTTCCGGAATACCCCGGGCCATCAAATAGAATTTCAACTGGTCGTCCAGCGCGCCCGTAGTGGTTCCGTGCCCGCACTGCACATCGTCGGCGAAGATTTCCAGCTCCGGCTTGCAGTTGGCGACGGCCTCGTCGGACAGGAGCAGCGCCCGCGCCATCATCCTGGCGTCCGTCTGCTGTGCACCCTGCCGCACCGTGATCTTGCCCTGGAAAACCGCGCGCGCCTCGTCGTCGACCACGGCCTTGAACACTTCCCGGCTCTGCGAGCCGGCTGCAACATGATCGACGGTGAGCGTGATGTCCGCGTGCTGACGGCCGGCCAGAAGGCTCGCCTGGTGAACATTGGCGATGGTCCCCTCGCCTGCAAGCTTGAGAAAGAGCTGGTTGCGCACGACGGCGCCGCCGGTGACAAGGCCGAATTCGCTGTAAACCGCTTCCGCCCCGATCTCGGCCTGCAACGTTGCGATATGCAGCGCAGCGCCGCCTTCCGAGGTGACCTTGACGTGGTCGAGCCGGGCACCATCTCCGACGATCGTCCGAAGCGCGGTATTGACCTGATAGTCGGACCGATCCGGCCCCTCATGCGTCTCGATCAACGTGACGCCGGCGCCGGCCCCAATCTTCAGCGAAGACCGCGTGAACATCGCGGCAGGTGTGGCGGCCGTGGTCACGAACGCCAGATGGATCGGCCGCGTCACGACTACACCGGGATCGATCGCGATGATCACGCCATCGGCGGCGAACGCTGTATTGAGGGCGGTGGCTACGTCGTCTCCGCCGTCCAGCACGCCGTCCGCATCATCCGCATCGAGTCCGTTGACGGTGGCACGGATGCTGACGCCGGGTTCGAGATCGGCGAGATCCGACAATTCGGGCACGAAGGCGCCGTTCACGATCAGGAGCCGGCGAAAGCCGAGATTCGCAAAGGCAGCAGTGGCAATGCCCGCAGCCTCCTTGGCCGTTGCGTCGGGCCGCGACGCCAGCGGCTTGGCATCGCGCACCAGGCGCCGAAGGTCGGTATATCTCCAGGCCTCGACGCGGGAATGCGGCAGGCCTTGCGCCACGAAGCGTTCGAAAGCACCGCGCCGGACCGTCTCTATGTTGCGCCCACCGGGCAGACTCGCGCATGAGGCCGCGAACAGATCGGCCAGGCCGATCTCGGCGGCGGTCTTGACGGGACGGATCTCCGCATTCATGGGATCACGCTGCCTCGCTCTGATACTGCGCGTAGCCCGTCGCCTCGAGCTCCAGCGCCAGCTCCTTGCCGCCGGTCTTGACGATGCGGCCCGCCGACAGCACATGCACGACGTCGGGCACGATGTAGTCGAGCAGCCGCTGATAATGCGTGATGACGATCATGCCGCGATCGGCGGCGCGCAGGCGATTGACGCCGTCGGCCACGATGCGCAATGCGTCGATGTCGAGACCGGAATCAGTCTCGTCGAGCACACAGAGCTTCGGCTCCAGCAGCGCCATCTGAAGCGTCTCGTTGCGCTTCTTCTCGCCGCCGGAAAAGCCGACATTGAGCGGGCGTTTCAGCATCTCGGGATCGATGCTGAGCTGCTTTGCCAGCTCGCGCACCCGCTTCAGCACGTCGGGAGAAGACAGCTCCTCCTCGCCGCGCTTCTTGCGCTGGGCATTCAGCGCCGTGCGCAGGAACGTCAAGGTGGCGACGCCCGGGATTTCGAGCGGGTATTGGAAGGCCAGGAACAGTCCCTTGGCAGCCCGCTCGTCGGGGTCCATGGCGAGCAGATCCTCGCCGTTGAAGGACACCTCTCCGCCGGTGATTTCGTAGCCCGGCTTGCCCGATAGCACATAGGACAAGGTCGACTTGCCGGCGCCGTTCGGGCCCATGATGGCGTGGATCTCGCCCTTGTTCACAATGAGGTCGAGCCCGTTGAGAATCTGGCGACCGTCGATCTCGGCCTTGAGCCCGCGGATTTCGAGGAGCGCCGTCATCACAAATCTCCCTGCTTGTTGGGTTCGAAGATGGTCATCCGACGCTCCCTTCCAGCGAGATCGAGATCAGCTTCTGCGCTTCCACCGCGAATTCCATCGGCAGCTGCTGCAGCACGTCCTTGACGAAGCCGTTGACGACGAGGCCGACCGCTTCTTCCTGGCTGAGGCCGCGCTGGATGCAGTAGAACAGCACGTCCTCGGAGATCTTCGAGGTCGTCGCTTCGTGCTCGAACGTCGCCGAGGAGTTCTTGGCCTCGATATACGGCACGGTGTGCGCGCCACATTTGTCGCCGATCAGCAGCGAGTCGCAGGCGGTGAAGTTGCGCGCGCCGGTCGCTTTCCGGTGCGCCGTCACCAGTCCACGATAGGTGTTCTGCGACTTGCCGGCGGCGATGCCCTTGGAGATGATGCGGCTCGACGTGTTCTTGCCGAGGTGAATCATCTTGGTGCCGCTATCGACCTGCTGGAAGCCGTTCGAGATCGCGATCGAATAGAACTCGCCGCTCGAATTGTCACCGCGCAAGATGCAGCTCGGATATTTCCAGGTGATTGCGGACCCGGTCTCGACCTGAGTCCAGGAAATCTTGGAGCGGTCGCCGCGGCAGTCGCC